>DASTVU010000461.1:0-5755 GCA_035758935.1 Pyrinomonadaceae bacterium
ACTTGTGACAAAGCCGTATGGCAATAAGAAAAGTGCCGCCAGAATGAATAGCAGCACAATTGCCAACAATCTACGCTTTTTGATGTAGATCATTTGAAAATCAAAAATGTTCAATAACCGCAGATTTCCAGTAGTTTTTTCCGCAAGCCCCATACGATTGCTCTTCTCTGTGCAACCTCTGTGTTCTCTGTGTCTCTGTGGTGAGTTGTCTTGCGAATTTGTTAACCACAGAGACACAGAGAACACAGAGGTTGCACAGAGAAAGGCCTGAGCTCTACTTGGTCGACTCGTCGCCCATTGCGGTCTTCATCGCCGAGATAATCTTTTCGCTGACACGGCGTTTACGCAATTCTTCGACCTTCGCTGCAGAGAGATCAAACTCAACCGGTGATTGCTCGATTCGGCGAATGATCGTTCCTTCGGAAAATCCCGCCTCGACGAGTTCGCAAACCGAATCATTCGTCAAACTCTTCGTCTTCTCGAGTTTTGCCGGTCCTTCAGCTTCGCTTGGTGGACGCAGGATTTTGACCGTGGCCGAGCCGGTGGTTACCGTATCGCCGGATCCCGAACTATTGCCTCTATTTGATCTCGTCGAACCTTTGACTCCGCCACTGGAGCCGAAGATGTCTGTGCTGCTTCCGTCGTTGGAGTTTCCCGGTTTTGTGGAAGAAGATCCCTTGGCCGCGTTAGTGGATTGATTGAAGAACTCTTCATCAGTCCATGCTTCGTCAGAAAAGTCATTACCTTCTTGACGCGCCATCATCGCAAGGATCACTTTTTCAGTCACCCCAGTGCGTTTCAGTTCGATGAGACGGTCAGTCGACAAATCGAAACTGACTGGCTTCGAAGCGATAATGGTAATTATGGATTTCTCTTTGAAACCCGCTTTAACGAGCTTGACTATCGAGGCATTCGTGAGTGGGGCGTTGTTATCAGACTGTGCCCACGCTGAAGCGCAACTGATTAGCAGGCAGAGAACAAGGAGGAGACTACGGCTGAATATAAAACCCTTCATGATTCTTCCTCTCCTATTGGCGACGAGGCGTCTTAGTAACCGGCGCCGGCTCATCCTGAACTTTATGGTTGCCGTAGCGGCTGCTAATACGCTTGACGTAGTCGCGCGTCTCTTTGAAAGGTGGGACTCGATTACCATAACCGAGGACCCGGCCTTCGCCGGCATTATAACTCGCCAGGGCCAGATCCACGCGGCCGCTGAACATGGTCAGGAGCTGTTTCAAATATTGCGTCCCACCGCGGATATTTTCTGACGCGTCAAAGGGACGTGACACGCCGAAACGGCGTGCAGTTCCGGGCATTAACTGCATCAGACCCCTGGCACCTTTTGGACTGACCGCACGTGGATTAAAGTGTGATTCCTGCTCGATTACCAGAAACACGAGATAGGGGTCGATCGCAAACCGCATCGCATTCGTTCGGATCAGATTATCGATTGCAGTATTCCCGGATGACCAGCCATTCAGTTTCCAGGCCTCTCCGGGCGCAGCCAGTGCGTCCGATTCGCGTTCAATACGAGCAATACGTTCTCGGGCCAGGAAGACCGTTACTTTGTCGCGGTTGTACCACGCGCCATCTGACACTTCTCTGACTTCATCAACACGCAGGCGAGCACCGTTCACGAGGTAAATCCAAGTCGCAACAACGGGCGCAGGCTTTGGCTCAACTGGTTTAGTTGTTTTTGTTGCCGGCGCAGAGTTATTGGAAGGCGGGGCTTCTTTGTACCGATTCTCGATTTTTTGAACTGCACGGTTGGTGCTTTGAGAGGTTCCCTTGAGGCGATACCAGATGGTGTCGTCCTGTTTCCACGTATCGTCAACATCCAGGGTTGAGCCGTCAGAAAATATGATTCGCTGGCCCACAATCACCCCGGTTTGCGCAGCGGGTTCAGGAGAGCGTTGGGCCACAACGGACGCAGCTGCGAAGAGCAGCCAAAGAATTAATAGGCCGGCAACTGTAAAGTGGCGATTAGTCATTATTAAATCGGTTTCTCGCCTGTTGCAGCTCTGTTCAGACGCTGACCGCCTGCGCCTGCGAACGTTGGTTGCCCTTAAAGGCTTTGAATCCGTGTGCCGTACCGAAGTAGTTTCCCCAGGCTTTGTCGATCAGAGCCGGCGAAACTTGCATCGGCCGCCCTTCGAACGAACAAATGTCGGACATCCGATTCAACAGATCTCTTGGCTCACAAGACTTCATCGGACGGTTTTCCACTCCATATTTGTGGAGCAAGTGACTGACGCTCTCGTGGTCTACTGCCAACCCTCTGGAAGCTGCGGCACGGCGAAAGATTTCACCATAGGCGCCTGGCGTCGGCAACTCGAGCCGAGCACGATATCCCATTCGGCGCAGAAAAGCTTCATCGACGAGCTCGTTTTCATCGAGATTGGTCGAGAAAACTACCAGCTGCTCAAATGGCACCTCTATTTTCTTTCCGCTATGTAACGTTAAAAAGTCGATACGTTTCTCTAGCGGCATAATCCAGCGGTTGAGCAGATCTTTACTGGAAACACGTTGCCGTCCCAGTTCGTCAATAACCAATGTTCCACCGTTTGATTTCACCTGGAACGGTGCTTCATAAAAACGAGAGTTTTCATTCCAAACCAGATCTGTATTTTCGAGCGTAAGCTCACCGCCAACCATGATCATCGGGCGCGCGATCCGAATCCAGCGCCGGTCGTGCTCCATGGGAGGCCCGTTAACAACTACCGGTTTGTGGCTGTGGTTATCAAACACGCGAATGACATACCCGTCAATCTCGATCGCAAATGGAATCCAAACTGAACCGGGGAGCGCGGCATTCAAGCGTTCGGCGATGGCGGTCTTACCCGTGCCGGGTAGTCCGGTCAGAAAAAGTGAAGACCGAGAGTTGATTACACATCCCAGAGTTTGGATTAGCGAATCGGGAAGCACCAGATCACGAAGAGCGCTTCGTACAATCTCCAGCGAAGCCGCCTGCGCCGGCGCTGCCTGAAGTCGCATCATATAGGTGTAATCATCAAGTGTAACTGGCGCAGGTCCCGAATAACCTGATTGAGCCTGCAAACGCAGTACGCGTTCCCACCCGTGGTCCAACATGGCATAGCGCGTGAGACCGGCGGCACTTTGAAGCCGGATCTCGATCAGTTTTTCACGGTAAAGCTGGTAAAGCAGCTCATCGGTGAGGGCAGGCGGTAAGCGCAGCTTGTCGGCGACTGAGATAGTCGTGGGATCCGCCAGAGATGCAACGTGTTTAAGAGCGAGATCGCGAAGAAAGCCTTCCGCTACGCCGAGTTCGTCCAACTCCTCCGGAGTGGGTGGGCCAAGGCTCTCGATTTCCGCACGTGTTAAAAAGCTGAGGTTGCCCATGTATGGCGCTCCGATGTTTTAAGTGAAGTTATACTGCTCTCCCGAATTACTTATTGGCTTCGGCCGACGTCTTTAAAGCGATCAGAGTTCGGCGCGCAGTTTCCGCATCGCTCGGGCGTCCGGTCATTTCATAAAGACTCACCAGTTTATTCAGCACGTCCGTCGAGTTTGGCTGCATCGCTTGCGCATACTCCAGATGTTTGATCGCCTCTTTTGCGTGACCACGTTGCTGAAGCTGTGCGGCTATATTCATGCGCCCCTGATACTCACCCACCGCACGAACAAAGCTTTTGTAGGCGTCGTCAAACTTTCCACGCTCGCATTGGACCAAACCGAGGTTGTTCCAGATGCGCGGATTATTCTGGGCAATCTTTGCGGCGCGCTTTAAATACTTGCTGGCACGTTCGTACTCGCCGGTTTTGTAAAGGAAGAAACCGAGATTGTTCAGATGTTCCGGATTGTCTTCGTCAAGCGTGACAGCCATCTCGAAGGATCTGAGCGCCGAATCGCGCCATCCTTTGCTCTCGTAGGCCACGCCGAGAAGTTTGTTCGCTTCGGCTGAACGCTGATTAATGGCCGTCGCGCTGGTCAGTTCATTTATGGCGCCGTTCACATCGCCCGCAAGCAACAGTTGCCGCGCTCTATTCAAATAGTTTTCAAACTCAGCAGTAGAAGATGGCGTTGTGGGAGCTGAGTTTGCAGGAGCAGTTTCGACGGGTGGTGTGGTCGCATCTTTAATGCGTGTAAGTGCCTTGCTTTCGAACTTCTCGGCTTCCTTGTTGCTGATACGCCGCGATTGCTGGTCATTCTTCTTACCGCCGCCACCAAACAGCCGTCCGAGTGCACGGAAAGGAGCAGAAAGGACGCGGACAAAACCATTGCCGCGTTTCTTCGTCGACGTATCGGCTGAATCTTTGGTTGTGCCGTCACTATCTGAATCAACAGCGACTGGCTCTTCAACCGCAACTTCTTCAGCGACCGACGCGGACCAATCAAAGATTCCGGCATTAGCGGTGGTGTGATGCTGAACAAACGCAAACACCAAATAGACAGCGAGGAGAGAACTAGCAAACGCTTTCTTTGACATTTCGAATCACCTTCCTGCTTCGGTCATTTACTGAATAGATCGATTAAGTTGAGTGCGGCTGGTGCCAGGATCATCGAGACAATTACTGGAAACAAGAACGCCGTTAGCGGAATAAGTAATTTCAGCGCGGCCTTTGCTGACGCCTGCTCGGCTCGCTGCCGGCGCTTTGTCCGGAGCGCATCAGCAAAAACTCTAACGGCTTTCGCGATAGAGGAACCAAACCGATCGGCCTGGATCAGCAACGCGACAAAACTTCGGATATCATCGACGCCCGTACGTTCGGTCAGATTTCGAAGTGCCTCTTCGCGGCTTCGACCTACCCTGATCTCGAGATTCACTAGCTCCAGCTCTCTGTGCATATCCGGATGAAGGTCCTTCATCTCCTCACCAACACGATTCAGCGCGGCGTTTAGTCCGAGACCGGCTTCGACCGCGATCACCATCAAATCTAAAGCGTCGGCGAGAGCCCACTGGATTCGTTGTTGACGCCCGGCGATCATTCTCTTCAGAACTATGCGAGGAAGATAAAACCCAAGCGCCGCCGCCAAAGCTCCCCAAATGAGCATCGTGTTCATCGACCACGCCATGGTGAAACAGAAGATCACTACGATTGTTGGCAAAGTAGCAAACGACAGTAGTTGAATCGCCCGGTAGGCGACCGCAGCATCCGGAGACGCGAATCCGGCGTGTAGCAATTTTTTCTGTAGTTTGGCTGCTTCGACTGCTGAGATGGGTACGATCTTATTAATCGGTTCCGCTGCACGGGTCATGGTGGTCAACGGACTGTTTTCGATAGTCACTAACGACGGATCCACAACGTCCAATCGGGCTTCCACCGTGGTGGTCGTGCGACCAAACAACCAGTAGAGGCTCATCACGCCTAGTGTGAGCGAAGCAAATGTTAGTAGAACGATTAATAGCAGCATTAGAACATTACTCCTTCTCTGATCGTGCAGATCGCGTTAGACCTTGATGCTTAGGAACTTCTTAATCAAAAGCATGCCAAACATCTGCCATACAAAAGCGAACGCAAGAACGTAGTGACCCCGGCTATCTTTCACGAGTACCGCCATGTATGACGGGTTCATGAGCGTTAGGATAAATACCAATCCAAACGGCAGGGCGCAAAGAATCCAACCAGATAGGCGGGAAGCTGTTGTCATGGTGCGGAAATCTTCCATGATCCTGTAGCGTTCTCGGATCGTCATAGAAACCTTCTCCAGGATTTCAGCGAGGTTACCGCCTGTTTCTCGTTGAATGTGCATAGCCGTGACGCACAACCGCAAATCCAAAAGCGGTACACGTTCA
>DASTVU010000462.1:0-17032 GCA_035758935.1 Pyrinomonadaceae bacterium
CACAAAAAGGCACAAAAAGCACAAAAAAGAAAGCTGTGACGAGTGTCAAAAGAGGAACTAAGAAAGCCGCGAAGAAGGCGACCAAGAAGGCGACTAAGAGCACGCCGAGAGGGGCGAGTGCGAAGAAGTTAGCGGCGCGAAAAGCCGCAAAGAAGTAAGTCATTCAGCGTCATGTTTGATTCCCCCGGTTTCAACAAGCTGCGCAGGCGTGGGCCGATTCTGTTTTTGCTTTTGTTCGTGGCTGCCGCGGCGCAGGTGTCGTATGCTCAGAAACTCCCTTCGGCGGACAAGATCGTCGACAACTATTTGAAAGCGACCGGTGGCAAGAAGGCCGTCGGCGCGTTGAGGGATGCGACGTACGAGTGGACCATTCAGCTCAGCGGTCAACCGATCGGCACTGCGCGCACACAACGCAAGGCGCCAGCGTCTGAACGACTCGAACTCACCTTCGGCAACGGTCAGATTATTTCCGCGAGCAACACACGTTCAGCCTGGGAGATCGGACTCGATAGACAACTCCGAACTCTGACTGGCCCCGAAAGTATCGCGGCAAAACTTCGTGCCTCACTCGACTCTTCACGTCTCGTCAATTTCAAAAAAGCAAACATACTCGCGCGCGTGTTATCGCGTGGCGATCTCGCTTCTGAGCCGGCGTACATCGTTGAGTTCTCGACACGCAGCGGAGCGCGGTTTCAGTATTACTTCAGTGTGAAGACGTCACTGATAACCAAGATTACTGGCGACGTGCGAAAGACCCGAGTTCTGTTTGAAGACTATCGACCGGAACAAGGCATTCAAGAACCACATCGAGTGCGCGTGAACGTCGAAGGCTCGGGCGAGTTGACGCTTCAGTTACACAGCGTCAAATACAATACCGGTATCGACGATCGTGTTTTCGATCCTCCGGCCGCGACTGAGAATCTCGACGTCGCCGCGCTGCTACGCGAAGTCGGACAAAATCAGGACGAACTCGAGAATCGCGTTGCGGAATTTGCGTTCAAACAAACTGAGACTGATCGATCGATTGACAGCAAAGGCCAGTTGAAGAAAGAGACCGTAAAAGTCTACGAGATCTATCCGCTGCCGAATCGCGAGCCTGTGGAAAAGTTGATCAGCGAGAATGGCGTGCCTCTTTCGCCCGATCGCGCGGCTAAGGAAGATCGACGCGTTCAGGAGGAGTTTGCAAAAGCGGAGCGTGAGAAGGAAAAAGACGAGAAGAGGGTGGCCCGACGTCGCGCGGAACGCGAGAAGAAAAAGGCTGAGGGAGAAGAAGCGACCGATATCTCGACGTTTCTGAAGGCGTGTGAGTTTGTCTCGCCGCGACGCGAGACACTCAGCGGTCGCGAGACGATCGTTTTTGACTTTCGTCCACGCCCAGGCTTCAAACCAAAGAACAGCGAAGAGAGTTTGATTGCGAAGTTGATTGGCGTCGTGTGGATCGATCCGGTCGACAAGCAGGTGATTCGGCTCGAAGCGCGTTTGGCTGAAGGTTTTAAGATGGCCGGCGGATTGTTGGTTTCGTTAAAGCCGGGTGCGGCACTGGTCATGGAGCAGACGCGAATGGTGCAGGGCGTTTGGCTGCCGAAGTTGGCCCAGATCAATTTGTCGGTGAAGGTTTTGTTGTTTGGTGGCGGCGATTACAACAAGACGATCGAGTGGAGTGACTACAAGCACTTCTCCGGTGATGTGCAGGATTACAAGATCACTGCGCCTGCGAAACCATAAGAATGATTAGCCACGGATAACACGGATGGAAGTCAATATCATCGGGGGTGGATTAGCCGGGGTTGAGGCGGCGTGGCAGGCGGCGCGACTCGGTGTGAATGTGAATCTTTACGAGATGAGACCGGTGAGACAGACACCGGCGCATCGGACAGATAAGCTCGCCGAGATTGTCTGTTCCAACTCACTGAAATCCGACGAACCCGGCACCACGGGCTATTTATTAAAGGAAGAACTGCGTCAGGGTGGTTCCCTGGTTATGTCGGTCGCAGCCGAGACGCGCGTTCCTGCTGGCGCGGCGCTGGCTGTTGACCGAGAAAAGTTTGCCGCACTCATCACCGAACGCATTGAGAACGAACCGCACATCCGTCTGATTCGTGAAGAAGTCACCAATATTCCGAACGACAAGATAACGATAATCGCTACCGGCCCTTTGTCATCCGACGCATTGACTGCCGAGATCATGAAGCTGACCGGCAACGATCAAATGTATTTTTACGACGCGATCGCGCCGATCGTCTCCGCAGATTCGATCGATACTTCAGTTGCATTTCGTGCCGCTCGCTACGACAAAGGCGGCGACGACTACCTCAACTGCCCGTTCGACCAGGAACAGTATGCTCGTTTCTACGCGGAGTTACTGGAAGCAAAAAGCGTCCCCTTGCAACGTTTTGAGGAGACTCGCTGGTTTGAGGCATGTTTGCCGATCGAAGAGTTGGCGCGTCGTGGCGTCGATACGCTTCGCTTTGGTCCGATGAAGCCCGTCGGTTTGCGCGATCCGCAGACCGGTCGCGAGCCGTACGCCGCGGTGCAGTTGCGGCAGGAAAATTTAATGGCTGACGCATACAGCCTTGTGGGCTTTCAGAATCATCTACGCTACGGCGAACAAGCGCGAGTGTTGCGACTCATTCCCGGTCTGCAGAATGCGGAGTTCCTCCAATTTGGCCAGATTCACCGCAACACGTATATCTGTTCACCGCGTGTGCTCAACGCAACAATGCAGGTGCGCGAACGTCCAAACTTGTTCTTCGCCGGACAGATCACGGGAGTTGAAGGTTACGTTGAGTCGGTGGCAATGGGCTGGCTTGCTGGAGTGAATGCAGCGCGACTTGCGCTTGACGACGAATTGATTGAAGCTCCGGCACGTAGCGCAACCGGAGCCCTGGCACACTACGTTTCGCATGCGGAGGCAACAAACTTCCAACCAGTAAACATCACTTTCGCGCTTTTACCTCCTCTTCCTGAACCTGCAAAGCGCCAGATACGTAAAAAGCGTGAGCGCAGACAATTGCAGGTCGATTTGGCCTTGAAAGAATGGGCAGAGTGGCTCGAACGAAATCACACACGACAAGAAATCGCGCAGGCTGGTTGAACTCTGCACTAGCGCTGATCTTCGTCTGTCTCATCGGGGCTCCCGCATGGAGTCAATCAGGAAGACGGCAGGAACCCGGTAAGGGCGGGAAACCACCGACCGGACCAATCGCAGATCCAAACAGGCCCGGCAACCCTTCTTCACCAAACCGTCCCGCAAAGAGCACAGACGATGAAGTCGATCCTGGCGACGTTGTGAAGATCAGCTCGAATCTCGTGCCAATTCCGGCGTCGGTAGTTGATAAGCGTGGCAACGCAATCGTCAATTTAAAGTTGGACGAGTTCGAACTTCGTGTTGACGGGGAGCTGCGTTCGCTTAGTGAATTGACGCGTTCGGAAACAAGTGTTCGCCTGGCAATGCTTTTCGACAACAGTGGGAGTCTGGATGCGGCGCGTGAGTTTGAAAAACAGGCGGCGATTCGGTTCTTCAGAAAAGTGCTGCGGGCGAAAGACGAAGCTGCGATCTATTCAATTGAGACTGACAGTTACCTCGCGCAGCCTTTAACGCACGATATTCTTCGTCTCGAGCATACGATTGCGATGTTCGGCAAACCGGAGGGTGGCACATCGCTCTTTGACGCGATCATTAACGCCGCTACGTATCTGCGACCATATTCCGGCCGCAGAGTCATCGTCATTGTTTCTGATGGTATCGAAACAACGAGCAGGTATAGTGATTTCGATTACGTGATGCAACACGTGCTGGCCGACGATTGCCAGATCTACGTGGTCCAGACCGGATTGTATGAGGGTGCAAACGTTCGCGCACTCGCCGCAGAACGACGGATGGAGCAGTTGTCGGGACAAACCGGTGGCGCTGTCTATCTTCCTAAGACAACCGATCAGCTTGATGTCGCGTTTGATCAAATCGCGGCGGATCTGTCGCAGCAGTATGTTTTGAGTTATTACCCGAGCGCTGATCAGCACGATGGGCAGTTACACAAATTAGAGTTGCGTGTGAAAACGAGAAATGATGTTCGCGTGCGCTCGCGGAAGGTTTATTATGCTCCCAAGCCCCCGGCGTCCGCGAACTACTAGTTAGGATTTGAGTTTTCTCTGTGCAACCTCTGTGTCCTCTGTGTCTCTGTGGTAAAAGAATTCGCTAGGAAAACCAACCACAGAGACACAGAGGACACAGAGGTTGCACAGAGAAGAATTGAACAAGATTCGTTCATGGAGAAGCTGATCGAGCAATTTCTCGAACACCTGCGTTACGAACGCAACGTCAGCAGTCACACCTTACGAAACTACTCCAGCGACCTTGAACAGTTTCTCGACTTTCTCGCACCGGCGGATCCGAAAACCGGTAAGAGAAGGACGCCTGAAGTCTCATCGATCGATCATCTAACGATTCGCGAGTGGCTCGCCTCACTTCACACGGCACAAAAGAAGAAAGCTTCAATCGCGCGCAAGTTGGCTGCCCTGCGCACCTTCTTTCAGTTTCTCGTGCGCGAAGGCATGTTGGAATTGAATCCGGCGAAACTCGTCGCCACGCCGAAGTTGGAGAAGAAACTTCCGAAGCATCTGTCGGTCGAAGAGGCAGTCAGGTTTATCGAATCTCCCGATCCCGAGACTGATTTGGGTAAACGTGATCGTGCAATGCTGGAGTTGATGTATGCGACGGGCGTGCGCGTCGCGGAGTTGACGACGCTGAATCTCCCGGACGTTGACTTTCGAAATCAGCTCGTGCGTGTGACAGGGAAGCGACGCAAGCAGCGGATCGTGCCGTTTGGGGATCCGGCGGGTGCGGCGATTAAGAACTATCTCGACGTGCGTGACAAGTTTCTTCTGAACGCGCCAATCTCGAAGCGCGATGAGGAAGCTCTCTTTTTGAATTACCAGGGAACGCGAATCACCACACGTTCCGTTGGACGGATGGTTGAGAAGTACATTCGCATCTGCGCGGGGATGCATAACATCAGTCCTCACGCACTGCGACATTCCTTTGCCACGCATCTACTCGATAGTGGCGCCGACCTTCGCGACATACAGGAGCTGTTGGGCCATGCGCGGCTCTCGACCACGCAGGTTTATACACACGTTTCGATGGAGAAGTTGATCGAGGTCTACGACAAAGCGCATCCTAAAGCCTGAGAAGCTTTGCTCTTTGTACTTTGTACTTTGTTGGGGATCCAACGGAGTACAAAGAACAAAGAACTAAGACCAAGCTATAGCGTGGGTAGATCGTCTTCGCCGTTAGCGCTTTCAATTGCGGCCTGACAGACAGCGTCGTAGCGTGCAGTGGGTAAGGCTTCCAGTCGTCGTTCGTCGATTGGTTGACCACAACGAGCACAGATTCCGTAGCTTCCTTCCTTCATACGCAGCAGCGCTTGATCGATATCAGCGACGACTTTCGAACTGCGTTCACCCAAACGAAGTGCGATCTCTTTGTTCAGATCCTGCACTGAGAGATCAACACTGTCTTTCACGCCATCATCGTAAAGCTCGAGTGCGGCCGCCTGATCGGTGCGGATCTGTTCGGTGTTTTGGCGTAGTTCAGTAATAAGAAGATTGCGGAAATGCTTAAGTTTTTCAGCGTCCATCTAAGTTACATCTGCGTCGCAAATCAAACGCAAGCTCCGACTCCCGTGTTTGTGATGCGCGCCAGTATAGCATTAGAAAAGGACTTTAATCGCCAGCCGAGTTTGGAATTGGTTCAGCGATCGCTGGTTGAGGAGATTTGGAGCGTTTTGCACGCCACGCGAGCAGCCGCCGGATTGCGAGGGCCAGTCCCGTTATGACCAAAAATGCCCCACCCGCAGAGACAAGCATTGCGATTGTTTGACCAGCAACTCCGATAACTTCACCCGTGTGCGCAAAACGCAAAATCGATCGAAGCTGTCGTCCACGTGTGTAGGTTGAAAACGGCTCCCAACGGACCACGTTGTTCGTCGCACGATCCAAAACAAGCTGAGCGCGTTTTTGTGGCTGGCCACCGTTGCCGCCATCGATGTTGAACGTGAGCGGCGCAGAGGGCGCGGTTGGTAATTGCATTGAGATGCTCCGCCAATCGCTAACCTGTTGTTCGGCGCGCACCCAGGCTGAGTTGAGATTGTCGGTTTGAGGAGTGTTCTCTTTGTTTGCGTTAGACGCTGGTGCAGGTTGATTTGCACGCGGTGTGGGCGGCGTTTCGCCGACGATCCGGTACACGAGATTTCCGGCCCACGTGTAGGAAATCACGACTGCCGAAAGCACAACGATGAAGAGCGGCACAGCCGACCAGAAACCGATCGTATTGTGCCAGTTGAAGTCACGCGCTTTGGAAGGCAACCCACGACGAAACCACGTCACATTCCGAACTGCTTTCCAGTTCCAATTTCGCGGCCACCACAAGTAAAAACCGCTCGCCACGAGAAATAGAAATCCGAGGTTAGAGGCGCCCGTGATTGCGCGTGCGACGTTGCGATTATCGCCTTTAGCGCCGAGCCAGCGGTGCCAGTCAGTTACAACGCGAAAGAAGTTTCGAGTCTTTTGTGATCCTTCGCCGAGAGTCGCGCCGGTGTATGGGTTCACGAAGATCGTAGTTTCACGTCCGAATGCGACCTCCGCCGGTGCTGAAGGATCAGACTTCAACGTGACTGCGGTCGGTGTTGCGCCGCGCGACTCGCGCGCTTTGGTTATCAGTGTCTCAACTGGAAGATGCTGGGTTTCCGGTGTTGGAGGCGCTGAACGATAACCTCGCGTGTCGGCCCACGAAGTGATCTGTTTTTCATAACTCAGGAGCACTCCCGTGACGCACATGATCAGGATCACGACTCCTGCGGTTACGCCTATGGGCAAATGACACCAAAAAATAATTTTACGTAACTTCTTCATGCTTAAACGTCGGCCCAGCGCCGCAGCAGGTTGTGATATAGCGAAGTCAGTTCAACGACCGACGGATGATCCGGAACATCGGTTATCAGTCGCTGAATTGCGACGTCGAGATCGAAAAGTAATGAACGTTCACCATCGTCGCGCACCATGCTCTGAATCCAGAAGAACGAAGCCAGTCGCGTGCCGCGGGTCACCGGGCGCACGTTATGCAGACTCGAAGCCGGATAAAGAATCATGTGACCCGCCGGCAGTTTTACTGAATGAATGCCGTAAATATCTTCAATTACAAGCTCACCTCCATCGTACTCTTCAGGCTCGCTGAAGAACAACGTCGCGGAAAGATCCGTACGCACGCGGTGTGGTGTTCCCGTGACCTGTCGAATTGCGTTATCGACGTGATTACCAAACGACTGTCCATTTTGATAACGATTGAAGAGCGGTGGAAACACTTTCAGCGGCAACGCTGCAGCCATGAAAAGCGGATTCTTTTCGAGCGCTACGAGAATCGTGTCGCCAAGCTGTTTTGCGTATTCGTGATCTTCCGGAAGTTGCAGGTTGTCTTTTGCGCGCGCCGACTGGTGACCGGCCGTAGTGCGCCCGTCAATCCAATTGTCAGTCTCGAGCAAATTACGACACGCGACAACCTGCTCTTTATTTAAAACTTCTGGAATCTGTAACAACATTCGTCTAGCAGTTTTCTCTGTGCGATCTCTGTGTCCTCTGTGTCTCTGTGGTGATTTTGTCCGAACAACAGCTAACCACAGAGACACAGAGGACACTGAGGTTGCACAGAGCAATCTTAGAACCTGAAACTCGTGCTCAACATCGCGGCGCGTCCTGGACCGGGCACAATGTGACCGCCTCCGATGCGATCGAAATAAAACTTGTCGGTCAAATTGTAGAGATTGAGCTTTAGGTCCACGTGCTTGGAAATTGGATAAGAAGCCATCAGATCAAATGTCCAGTATGCATCGACAAACCGCGTGTTGATTGTGTTGCCGAAACGACGATCCACAAAGCGTGCGCCGCCGCCAAAATGAAATCCCGACGGCAAACTATAGGTGGACCAGATGTTGAATGAGTTCGGCGGCGTATTGACGAGCTCTTTCCCGATTTCCCCGGACACGTTTGAATCGACTGTCTGGCTGTCGAGGAATGTGTAGCCCGCGAGCACCTGCCACGCGCGCGTAAGATTTCCTTCAACGCTTAATTCAACACCATCGACTCGCTGTTTTCCCTGTAAGACTTGTGGTGGATCACCGGGCAAGACACCCGGCGTGCGTGCGTTCAGCTTTTCGACACGGAAGACCGCACCACTCAGCAGCATGCGACCGCCGAAGAAGTCCCACTTGCTGCCGGCTTCCATCGTGTAAGTCTTTTCAGGATCGATGACGGTGTTGGCAGTGTTGTAAGAGAGTCCTTCGAGCGACGGATTAAGTGAAGTTCCGTAAGACGCGTAGAGCGAGCCCTGTGGCAGCGGCTTGAACACTGCTCCGGCGCGCACACTGAGCATCCGATCGACACGCGAGACCGGAAGACCAGTGGTTGTGATGCCGTCAGCGTCAAAACGATCCCAGCGGAGCCCGCCGTTCAATTCCCACTTTTTACCCAGCTTCGCAGTGTCGAATAAGTAAACGGCCTGCGAGTTTGCCGTGACGTCGCCAATGATGGGGCTCTCCGTGATCGTGCCAGTGAACTCGTCGTCGGGATTCGGATTTAGCAACGTGGTGAGCATGTTTGGCGCAGTGCGCGTCTTGCGCGTGTTGTTTTCGCGCGTGATGTCGAGGCCGCTCACGAGTGCGTGTTCGACCTTGCCGGTCGAGAAGCGAGCGATGAAATCTGTCTGGTTGTCCCAAACTTCGTCTTCTGTTTGCCAGGAACGTAGTTCACGATTGATGGCAGTCGAATTGTTGTTTGCGAAACGTGGTGGCGTTGCGATGGAGTCTCGACTCGAGTTGGCGAACCGGAGTTGATTTCGCAGCGATAAGTTGTCGTTGAAATCGTGTTCGAATTTCAGTGTTACCAGATCGGAGTTTAGCTTTTCGAAATCGCGATTTCGCAAACCGTAGAAGGTATTGCGCGGGACAGGCGCCGGGCGATCGCGAAACTCGACGAGCGCGTTGTTAGTCACGGGAACCCACGGAATACCGTAGTCCGAGACGTTGTCCTGTTTGAGCTTGTAATAACTCGCAGTGAAGCGCGTCGGCTTGCCGAGTCCAAGCGTAATCGACGGCGCTACACCCCAGCGATCGAAGTTCACTACGTCTCGTCCCGCGACTCCGGAGTGATGGGCCAACAGGTTAAGTCGAAACGCTAGACTGTCGCCGAGTGGAATGTTCATGTCGGCCGTTGCACGACGGGTGCGATCGGTGCCGAAGTCGAGTGTGCCGCCGAAGGAACGTCTTAGACCGGGTGTTTTGTTTATTAAGTTTATTGAGCCACCGGTAGAACCCCGGCCCGTGTAAACGGAGCCTGGTCCTTTAACGACATCGACCTGTTCGAGATTGAAAGGATCGCGGGACTGCGGGCTCAGATCACGGACTCCGTCGATGAAGATGTCGTTGCGCGCACTGAAGCCTCGCAGGGTCAGATTATCGCCGGCCGGGTTGCCACCTTCACCCGCAGTGATCGTCAGACCAGGGACATTCTTTAAGACATCGCGCAGCGTAGTTGCGCCCTGTTCTTCGATCGTCTCTTTTGAAATGACTGTGATTGTTTGCGGCGTATCGAGGAGTGGTTGGGTGTACTTAGTGTTGGAAACCACTACCCTCGCTTCGTCTCTAACCTCGACCGATTCGGTCCCCGCATGAATCTCCAGTATTACAGTTTTCCGATCGCTGAACCGGTAACTGATGCCAGTGTCGCGCAGGATCTCACGCAGTGCGTGCTCACTAGTGTAGCGACCCTTAACACCGGGGGAGGGAATAGTGCGCATCCCGTCGTTAGGTATGATGACTTGGAGACCTGAGGTCTTCTGAAAAGCGGACAGGACAGATTCGAGAGATCCCGCTGGAATATCGAACGAGGTCAGTTGCTGCGATACGTTTGCAGCATCTTCGACTCTTGCTTTCCCGAGAATGACGTTATGACTATTGCGTGGGCAGTAAGCCACCAGCATTCCCATGGTGCCGATGGCAACAATCCAATACCTTGGTCCTCGCCGCTTCCGGCTCTTCGATTTCACGACACTCCTCCTGAAGTTGCGACTGGAACTAGCTCTCGGGCAATTGTACGAAATTGAAATCCGATTTCAATTTCAGAGGTGTGAGATTAATCGAGGCGAGGGTTGTTGGTCAAGTCGATGTTTCGGTGGTGATGAGAAGAGCGGCCAGTAATGGAATCGTCAATTCGTGATGACCGGTGATCGAGTAACCCCGGCCCGCACCGTTCTCAGTAGGACGACGCACGACATTTGTCAACGGACGGTACGATTGAATGAAATCAAAATTCGCTGTGGTGATGTCTTTCAACTGGTGGCCGAGATTTCGAACCAGCGTCACGCATTTTAGAAAGACTTCCGGAAGAACCACTGCTGAGCCGATGTTTAAGTAAACACCTCCGTCATCCATTCGTCGTACTAACTCCGCGAGACAACGAAAGTCTGTGTGTGTTGTCGCGCCGAGTGCGGCGCCATCGAAGCTTGGATGGAAGTGTGCAATATCACCGCCGATCGTGACGTGAACAGTGAAGGGAATTCTGGATTCGTAGGCAGCACAGAGCAGAGAGTAGTCGCGATGTTTTGGATTGCGTGCGAGCAACGTACGTCCAACTGCTTCACCAAGACCGATCTGATCTCTTGCGCCTTCGCTGGCGGCAGTATTGAGTAGCTGGGCTGTTTCTTCAGCACCGCCGAAAGCACCTTCGGACAATGTGGCATCGACGTCTTCAGAAGTTGAACCAACGGTAGCAATCTCCGAATCATGGACCAGCACCGATCCATTGGCCGCGATCGCGGAGACGTACCCACGCTTCATCAGATCGATAATCACCGGCGCGAGGCCAGTCTTGATCACGTGACCACCGATACCCCAGATGATTGGTTTCTTTAGTTCGTGCGCACGACGAACACGCTCAGCAATCTCGCGAATAGCCTGTCCCGCCAGCACATCCGGTAGACTCGCGAGAAAGTCACTCAGCGACGCATCAGCACTGATCGGCTTCGCAAAATCCTCCAGGTTAACTTTGCTCGGACGCGAGGCGAGCGGATAGGTTTTGACTTTGTCGAGCTCAAGAGGCTTCAGATCGTCGTCGTAGATAGATGGCATCAATGTTAGCCACAGATTTTTACGGATCAGGAACGGATTGGGATTATATCAGGAAACACCGTTGCCGTTGCGGGAGAGACGGCCGTTGAGCAATGGACGCAGGACGTGGCCGGTGTGGGAACGGCGGGAGCGGGCGACTTCTTCGGGAGTGCCGGCGGCGACGACGCGGCCGCCGTGTTCGCCGCCTTCCGGGCCGAGATCGATGATGTAGTCGGCAGATTTGATCACGTCGAGATTGTGTTCAATGACGAGGACTGTGTTTCCGAGTGAAACTAGTCGCTGCAGAACGTCCAGTAATTTGTGTACGTCTGCGAAGTGCAGGCCTGTGGTTGGTTCGTCGAGGATGTAGATGGTCCTGCCGGTCGCACGTTTTGAAAGTTCCTTGGCGAGTTTGATGCGTTGCGCTTCGCCGCCGGAGAGCGTCGTTGCTGATTGGCCCAGCTTGATGTAGCCGAGGCCGACGTCGAGCAGCGTTTGCAGCTTCTGATTAATTTGCGGAATGTTTTCCAGCACTTGATGGGCTTCCTCGACGGTCGTATCGAGCAGATCAGCGATCGATTTCCCTTTGTACTTCACCGCCATAGTTTCGCGGTTGTAGCGCGCACCGCGACACACATCACAAAGCACGTATACATCGGGAAGAAAGTTCATCTCGATGCGCTTCATGCCGTCGCCTTCGCACGCTTCGCAGCGCCCACCTTTAACGTTGAAAGAAAAGCGACCCGGTTTGTAACCACGCTCGCGAGATTCAGGCAGCATTGCGTATAGTTCGCGCAACGGTGTGAACAGGCCGGTGTAAGTCGCCGGATTAGACCGCGGAGTTCGCCCGATTGGCGACTGATCGATCTCGATCACTTTGTCGACGTGTTCGAGTCCTTCGATAGCCTTGTATGGTCCAGGCTCGGTTCGGGAGCCATAAAGATGCTGAGCGAGCGCGTAGTAGAGAATGTCTTCAACGAGCGTGGATTTACCGGAACCTGAGACGCCGGTCACCACTGTTAACAAACCGAGCGGAAACGAGACATCGATCTCCTTCAGATTGTTCGCGTAAGCGCCGGTGATCGTCAGGTACTTTCCATTTGGCGCCCTTCGTTCTGCCGGTACTTCGATCTTTCTGGCTCCACGAATGTACAGCCCCGTGATCGACTCGGGATTGTCGGCCACATCAGCCGCCGTTCCCACTGCAACGACTTTTCCTCCATGCGCGCCTGCGCCCGGTCCAAGGTCAACGACGTAATCAGCGCGCCTGATCGTCTCCTCATCATGTTCGACTACGAGTACCGTGTTTCCGAGATCGCGAAGTGCAGACAGTGTTTCCAGGAGCTTTTGATTGTCTCGCGGGTGAAGCCCGATCGAGGGTTCGTCCAACACGTAAAGAACGCCGCGCAACTGCGAACCGATCTGCGTTGCAAGCCGGATGCGTTGACCTTCACCGCCGGAAAGTGTTGATGACGATCGGTTCAACGTCAGATAGCCCAGACCGACAGTTTTCAAAAAGCGCAGCCGGCTCCTGATCTCTTTCAATATTGAACCAGCAATCTGTTCCTCACGAGCGTTGAGTCGAATCTGCTCAAACGCTTCGACCGTATCCTCGATCGGCAGCGAGGTATATTCGGCAATACCACGTCCGCCCACCTGCACCGATAACGAATCAGATCGCAAGCGCCGCCCATTGCATTCGCTACAGACCGTCGGTGAGACGAGCTCTTCGAGCGCAATTCGGATCTTTTCGGATGACGCTTCGTTTAGTCGTCCCTGGAGCCACTTGAGCGCCCCTTTCCACTCGTTCTGGTAGCTGTAGAGCCCTTGATTGAAAGTTAACTTGCCTACGACTCCATTCAGAAAACCTTCGCGCACTTCTTTCGGCAAATCTGCATAAGGCGTCTTTGGGTCAGCGTTAAAGTGTTTGCAGACGGCGAGCAGCGCACTGCGAAGATAGGCCGAGCCCTGTTTGTCGGCTGTGCCCATGTAGCCGAGTTTTTCTGGTGTCTGTCTGGAGTCGGAAATCAGTTTCAGAGCGTCGATCTCCATCACTGTTCCCAGGCCATGACAGCGTTTGCAGGCGCCGTAAGCCGAGTTGAAAGAGAATGATCTGGGCTCGAGTGGCGGAACGTTTATGCCGCAGTTCACACACGCCATCCGCTCGGAATAAAGCTTTTCTTCGCCGTCGACAATCGAAATAAGTACGGCGCCTCCGGTGAGCTTTAACGCAGTTCGAATTGAATCAGTCAGTCGCTCGCGAATTCCGGTTTTAATTAACAGGCGGTCTACAACTGCTTCGATCGTGTGATTTCTTCTTTTATCTAGACGAATCTCTTCGTCGAGCGACAGCAACTCGCCGTCGACCCGTGCGCGCAGAAAGCCTTCCTTTGCGAGCTTTTCCAGTTCTTTCTTGAACTCACCTTTGCGACCACGAACGATCGGCGCGAGCACCATCACGCGTTCGCCTTCCGGCAGTGCGAGTACATTCTGAACAATCTGGTCGACACTCTGTCGTGTGATCGCGGCACCGCAAATATGACAATGTGGCACGCCGATCGACGAGAACAGCAGACGCATGTAGTCGTAGATCTCCGTGACTGTCCCGACGGTTGACCGTGGACTACGCGATACTGTCTTCTGTTCGATGGAAATGGCGGGCGACAGCCCGTCAACTGAGTCGACATCCGGCTTTTCCAGTTGATCCAGAAACTGGCGGGCGTAAGCCGAGAGCGATTCAACGTAGCGCCGCTGGCCTTCAGCGTAGATCGTGTCAAAAGCGAGGGAAGATTTGCCGGAGCCGGACAGACCAGTAATTACGGTGAAGCGATCGCGAGGGATGTCGACGTTGATGTTCTTAAGGTTGTGTTGGCGTGCGCCCCTAACACTGATGCGATCAATGGCCATAGCGAAAACCCGTCATTGTAGCGGACGGATTTTCGCGCGGCAAGTAACCACCGATTAGGCAGATTAAAAGTTGAACCGCATTCCTAATTCCATACGGCGCGGAGACTGAGCAGAAGTTGCCTGGCCGAAGAAGGGTGAGGTTTGGACACCGGAAAATACGCCCAGATTCGCGTGATTCAGGAGATTGAAGGCCTGCGCGTAGAATTCGAGCCGATATTTCTTAGTGGCGCCCATTCCGATTGAAGGGGGGGCGGCGCCGTCGCCGCCGCCGATGCGCACCATCCTGACCTGCGGCCCGCCGGTCTGTTGTTGCTCCGGTCCAAAGTCTTTTCCCCAGCTCAAACGGGATCCAATCTCCCAGCGCGAAGCACCACGCGAGCTATTGCGTCCGACGCCTAACGGTCGATCGTTGATGACCGTGTCGCCGTTGTTGTCGAATCCCGTGGTGATGTTGTAAGGCAACGCCGAGGTCGCTTGAAAGATCGTCGAGATGTTGAAGCCCATCGGCAGTCGTTTGCTAATGAAACCTGAGATCAGGTGCCGCATGTCGTTCGCTGACGGACCACGATCCGCGCGCAGATTGAAATTGTTCGAAGGCAGACTAAAAGGACTGTCAGCCTCGTTGGTGTTTTTCATCAGCAGGTAATTGATGTTCCAAAACAGGCCCTGGACAAACTTCGCCGGACCGATTCCCACCATCAGCCGGTGGCTCGATTGATACGCAGACGATTCGATGTTGGTGATATTGCCGACCGTCGGATCGGGCCGGCCAAAACCTGGAACAGGTGCGTTCAGGTTGCGGCCATGCAGCAGGTGAACGCCACGCTGGTACTGGTAGTTGGTCGTAAGTCGAAACAACTTGAATGGGTTTGTTTCCACACCGAGCGAGCTCTGAATGATGTACGGAATCTGCAATTCCGGATCAGTCTGAATTCGACTCGGAGGCAGCACTGTCTGCATGCCGCCGCTGAGTGGATTTGGATAACCGGGGTTCGCAATCACGAGATCTCTCTGTCGCTGCCCATCGACGCGCAACGTTTGTTCGTAAGTTTGCGCTGCGAACCAGTCGTAAAAGATGCCTGAGCCACCTCGTATAGTTACCGCACCACTCTTCAATGGTGACCACACAAAACCGAAACGCGGCGCGACGTTGAACTTACCGGGCACGTGATTCTGCACTTCGTGGCGCGCACCGTAGCTGAGCGTCAAATTCTTTCGCACGCGGAAATCATCCTGAACGTACCAGCCGAATTGATACTGCCGATACTTCACCGTCGGATCGCCGATGCGTTGCGTGTACTGCGTCGGTAGTCCTGCTTCATATGAAGCCAAATCGGCAAATTGAAATGTGCCAAATGGATTGGTTCTCTCGTTACTGCGATAGCCGCCGGCTTCGAGTTGAGTGCCGAAACGAAGTCCATGCTTCTCGAGCGCATAATCAACGTTGTCTGCCAGTTCAAAATCGAGCGACCTGCGACCGCCGCTCCTTTGCGCACTGCCATCGTTGAACGAGCCCGGAACGAGAATCGTCTGTCCCAAACTCACCGAGCGCACCGCGGTTTCTATCCAACGCGCCTGCAACCGCACTTCGTTGAAAAACTTCTTCCCGAAGACTCCTGAATCGCCGAGCCGCGCGATGTATTCGGTCTGCTCCTGTGAATAACCGCGAGCGGGAAGATCGAAATCACCGACGCCGAGATTGTTCTGCAAGTTCGCGTTGCGTTGAAACTGAAAGCGCGAGGTGTGTGTCTTGGTGAGCGCATGTTCGAGACGCGCGTCGATATTCAATCGTCGTGATGGTCGATACGCTAAATCAGAAAGCGTCCCTGTAGGCAGCGTCGCAAAGATCGGACGAGCGTCAAAGAACAACGAGCCTTCCGCATTCAAAAAGAGTGAGGTGTGATTCTTCCAGATTGGACCATCGAGTGAAAGACCGAACCGCCGTTGTTGTTCCGGACCACGAAACGGCGCAAACACTTGCCGAGCATTCATTGCCTCGTCGCGAAATCCAAAGTTGAACGAACCGTGCCAAGCGTTCACACCGGGTTTAGTTGTGATGTCGACGAGACCAAAACCAGCATCGTGGTTCTCGGGCGCATACGGATTCATGCGGAAGCGAATCTCGCGAATCTGTGACTTCGGCGGCAGCTTGCCACCTTTGAAACCATTCACGCGAATTTGCGCGCCGGGACCCGCGAGCTGGTTGATCGCGTTCTCAAACTCTTCCGGATCGTCAGGCAGTTGGGCGATCTGTTCCTCCGTTAGAACATTGGTGAACGCAGCGCCGTTCGGGTTTGTGTTTTTAACCTGAGCTTCCTCGTCAACGTCGACATCGACTTTAATCACATCAATCTCGAGCGTAACCTCGCGGCGATGCGAACCGCTGGCGAGCTCCACATCCTCGATGTCCTGAGCTTTGAAACCCGGAGCTTCAATGTGAATCTGGTATCGTCCGGCGGGCACCTTATTGAATCGTGCTTCGCCTCGCTGATTTGTCGAGGTGAACGACTGAGACTTTCCGTTTTTAATCAGCTGCACCTGCGCCTTGTTTATCAAAGCGCCCGTCGGATCTTTGACGACCACTTCGAGACTCGTATTGCTTTGCGCCAAACAAGGTCCAGCAGCCAGCAGTAAAGCAATAAGCACACTTATCGCCTGAGAATAAAGGGGAGTAACTCGCATCTTTTTATGTGCCTTTTGTGCCTTTTTGTGGCTATTAGTGTTTGTCGAAATGATCGGCCTTGAATTGCGGATTGAACTGATACTTCGAGATCTCAAACTCCTCCGAAACCTCGCTCTCAGTTAAAAACGTCAGTTTATGTGGCAGCATGACGCCGTTGACTTTCTTGTGGTCCGTCAGGCGTATGTAGAATTCGACCTCTTCGGGAACCGGCGGAGCTTCAGCGTGCATCTTCTTCTCCGCTTCTTCGCGCGCTTTCTTGATGTCTTCAGGTTTAGCAGCACCGCCGGCC
>DASTVU010000463.1:0-20640 GCA_035758935.1 Pyrinomonadaceae bacterium
GTGGCCGCCCGTGGCTTTGATCAGACATTTTGATAAAGATCTTCTTCCAAACCACGGGCGGCCACAGAGGGCCGCCCCTACAGTACGTTCCGCCATCACCTAATCCTCGACTCGTCTCCAATTCAGAAACTCCGATTTTTCTTCAAAATTTTGGTTTGACCCGGTACGATTTTTCGGGTTGTCCCGGTACGCTTTTTTGTATTTTTGCTTGCAAAAGCGTATGTGCTTCGAAATTGCCGGCGAGGGCATAGTCTTTGCACGTGCAAGCCTTTGCTACGTCCTCCGATTCGCAGGAGACTCGATCCTCCTCGCGGTCCAGTTAGGTAAACGAGAAATTTAGACAGAACCCCAGGCTGGCCGGATCCTCCGGTCGATCTTGAAGCGAATCGAATTTCCCAGGCGGAAGGTGCGGCGCCAAATACGGAAAAGGCACTTTTAGGCAAGGTGGTACACCACGCTCGATTTTTATCATCCTGAGGAGGGAAAATGAGAAAGTTCACAACGATCTTGATGGCGTTTCTGGTAATCGTTACTTGCCAGATCGTTATTCAGGCCCAGATTACAACCGGCTCTATCTCCGGTACTGTGACTGATCAAACCGGGGCGGTTGTTCCTGGCGCGAACATCACAGTAAAGGGTGAAGCCGGCCAGCAGTATACGGCGGTTACCAAAGGTGATGGCGCGTATACGATCCCCGGTGTTCCTGCAGGTTCCCCGACATACACCGTGACAATCACTGCGCCGAGTTTTAAGACGGCCGTGATTCAGAACGTCAAGGTCGACGTCGCAACCCCGGCCACAGTCAACGCGCAACTCGAGCCCGGCAACATCAATGAGACAGTCATTGTTGCTTCGGGTGCAGAAGTGCTGCAGACGGAAACGGCAACAGTGGGAACGACGATCACAGGTCGGCAGATCCTCGAGACACCGATTCAGTCACGTGATGCTCTGGATCTCGTCACCACATTACCTGGTACGACGACCACGGGCGTGGTCCGAACGTCATCAATCAATGGTCTGCCAAAGAGCGCACTCACCATTCAGATCGATGGCGTGGACGTGCAGGATAACTTCCTGAAGTCGTCCGACGGATTCTTCACTTTCATTCGTCCGCGCATTGATGCGATCGACGAAGTGACAGTTTCAACCGCCACTCCCGGTTCTGAGAGCTCGGGTGACGGCGCTGTTGGTATCCGATTCGCGACTCGTCGCGGAACTGATGACTATCACGGTAGTGCTTTCTGGCAGCACCGCGATGAAGGTCTCAACACGAACAACTTCCAAAACAACTATAACAGGCTATCGAAAAACAAACTCCGCTTGAATCAGTTTGGCGGAAGTTTTGGTGGCCCAATTCCACTGCCTAACTTCGGTGAAGGTGGTCCAATGTTCGACTCGGGTAGAGGCAAAGCGTATTTCTTCTTTAACTACGAACGCTTCCACCTGAACGAGACTTCACCAACCCGAACTCGCCAGGTGCTGACGGCTGATGCCCAGAACGGCATTTTCCGTTATGGGCCCAACGGCGCAAATTCAATCAATGTACTTAATCTCGCTGGTGCGAACGGTCTTCCAAACACGGTCGACCCGACGGTCACGAGCATACTCAACACCATCAGATCGGCAACGGCACTCGGAGGTTCTTTCCAGCCAGTCGGAACAGGTAACCTATGGTTCCGTCAGCCGTACCAATTTTCGAATGCTGGCCAGCAGCGTCGCCGGTTCCTCGTGCTCCGCATGGACGGCAACATCACGAAGAATCATCAGATCGAAGGAATTTGGAACGATCAACCTTTCCGATCCAATGTCGACTTTCTGAACAGCGTTGATCCGACTTTCATCGGTATTGACAACGCGGGTACGCAGAATTCAGATCGCCGTTCGTTGTCAATCGGAGTGAGATCGAGCTTTGGTTCCAGTGTTGTCAACCAGTTCCGCTATGCACAACTCGCGGGTTGGCTCGGCGGCAGTTCGAGATTTGACCTGGTTGGCGGCCGAGACTTCTGGGCGCGGACTCAACAGGGATTCAACATCGCCCTCGGTTCTGGTTTGACGGGTCTCACAATTCGTAATGCATTCAGTTCCCGTAGCTCGCCGACTGCGGACTTCACCGACAATGTCTCATGGGTCAAGGGTACTCATACCTTCACCTTTGGCGGACAGTTAAAGAAGATCGAAACGATCTCCGATTCTGTCAACCCGGTAGTCTCGACGGTAACCTTTGGCGCGATCGCACAGGATACAGCCCTGATTAACGCCTTTTCGGCAGCGAACATTCCGGGCGCGAATGCCACTGAAATTGCAAACGCCCGGGCAGTTTATTCCACGATTACCGGCCGCATTAGCGCATTCAATGGCGGCACGGTCTACCTCGATCCCGATGGAGTTTATCGACTTAATAGTGGACGCCATTTCGAGATCGAGGAACACACGAATGGTCTCTTTGCCCAGGATTCGTGGCGTGCGCGCAATAACCTGACAATCAACTACGGTATCCGCTGGCAGCCGCAGCTTGGTGCGAAACTGAATTCCACCAACTACGCGCTCCTTTCGGATCCAAGCATGCTGTGGGACGTTTCGGGTGTGGGCAATCTCTTTAGCCCGGGTACGCTGACCGGAAAAGAACCCACGTTCCGCCTCAACGAATTGGGTGAAAGAGCGTTCCAGAACGATATGAAGAACTGGGCGCCAAGTGTCGGTGCGGTTTGGAGTCCGAACTTCGGCGGCACGTTGGGCCGTATTTTCGGACGTGACGGTAATGGCGTTCTCCGCGGTGGCTTCTCGCGTGCTTACGTGCGCGAGGGTACGCTCATCGTTGAGAACAGTCTTGGCCTGAATCCCGGCGGTCTCTTCGGACTTGCCCGCAGTGCTACGACGACTAATCCGAACACTCGCCTTACCGCCGGTACGCTCTTCAGGACACCGGGTAATCCGAATCTTACGCCACCGGCGTTCAATTCGACGCCCGTTTTCCCGCGTGCTGTCGACCCGGATAACGATGCGACATTTGGGTTCTCACCCGATTTTCGCTCTGGTTACGTCGATTCGTGGAGTTTCGGCTATCAGCGTCAGATCGGTAGAGACACTGTGGTTGAATTCCGCTATGTCGGCAACCGCGGGAAAGACCTGCAGTCGCAATATCGTATCAACGAGATCAACGCAATCGAGAATGGTATTGGTGCCGAGTTCGCACTCGCGCAGCAAAACCTGATCGCGAACATCAACGCCGGCCGTTTTATTTGTTCTGTAAATGTCAATCCGTGCCCGACCAATAACCGCCTGACAACTTTCGGGTTCTTTGGCGCCGGCACTGGTACGAGTCCACTTCCGATCATGCTCTCGTACTTCGCGGGATTCGGCGCAAATCCGAATGCCACCGCGAGCTACGTCAATGCGGAGTTTACTAATCTCAGTAGCATCGGGGCCGTGGGTCTACTGAATCCGGCGAACCCGCAGGTTCAGGCTATGGCCAATTTGCTGGATGCCGCGTTCAGAGACAATACGCTTGTCGGTGGTCAATTCGGGGCCGCCAGGCCAGTTAACTTCGTTCACAATTGTCCGAGCACGTTTGGCTTCTGCTACTTGTTCGACAATAGCGAAAAGAGCTGGTTTGACGCAGGCGTAATCGAGGTCCGTCGCAGACTATCGAATGGACTTCGCTTCCAGGCGAGCTACCAGTATGGCAAGTCGTACACGAACGCATACGCGTCCGCTGGCGACACCTTCTTTGGTGTCGGTGCTGGTGACCAGAGCAACGTAGCGTTCAATACGCTTCGCAACCGTAACCTCGATAAGAGCTTCTCGCAGATCGACCTTCGTCACGCCTTCAAGTTTGACGCGACTTGGGATCTGCCGTTCGGTAAGGGACGGAAGTGGTTGGCTTCGTCGCATTGGGCTGCCGACACCCTTCTGGGTGGATGGACACTCACGCCGATTGTTCGCTGGCAGAGTGGTTCTCCCATCCTGATGGAGAACATTCAGCTCGTGGGGATGAACGCCAAGGAACTACAGGATGCGGTCGGTGTTTACCACAATCAGACTATCAATGGTGTTGTTGTACCGGTTAGCTTCTTGCCGGCTGACATCATTGAGAACACGATCAGGGCCAACACTTTTGAAGCTCCGCGACTTGCAACCTCGACGTCACCGGCCAACATTACCGGCAATCCGCTGGGTCAGGCTCCGACAGGAAGATTCATCGCTCCGGCCGGATTTGGCAACTGCCAGGCGCGCTCGATTGGTCAGTGCGGAATCCGCAAGTTCGTTCTCTTTGGACCGAACTTCTTCAAGCTCGACTCGTCAATCGGCAAGCGATTTGCCCTTGGCGAGAAGCGCAACGTGGAGTTCCGTATGACCGCATTTGACGTGCTCAACCACACCAATTGGAGGTTGGGCGGCTGGACCGGAAACGTGAATAACATCACGGCCTTCACGGGTCAGTTTGGCCAGATGCTTAATGGTTGGTCGTATCAGGACCCGAACGGATCAAACGATCCGGGCGGCCGAATCCTGGACTTCATGATCCGCATCAACTTCTAACCGCAAGGTTAGTTTTCAAAAAGGCGTTGTCAAGCAATTGGCAACGCCTTTTTTGGTAGTTTTTTGAAAGTAGGAGTATTCTATCTCGAAACAAATCAGTGCATCGCGAGGGCGGTTCCTTAAGCCAGCAGCCAGATAGGAGCGCGTGTCATGGTCTTAACAGGAAGAGTTTTAATAGGACGAATGATTCTTCTCGCGGTCACCTTTGGTTATTCCGCATCACTCGTGACGGCTCAGATTGCGGGTGGAATAAATGAAACGACCAACACGCGTCACGGCGGAAATAATTATATAGTCGGTACGGTTTACGCTCCGGATGGCTTTCCCATCAGGACGAGGATGAGGATCAAACTGAATTCGCCAGCCTGGGGCGACATTATTGTAACGACCGACGACAGAGGCCAGTTTGTCTTCAGCGGTGTTGCCTCCGGAACCTATACGATCATCATTGATAGGGAAGAAGGTTACCAGCCTGTGAGTCACCAGGTTGATATCGTTCGGGACCGGAATATTGTACCGGAGACCTATTCAGTAAACATCCGCTTGCGAGAGTTAGAAGGTCCTAGATCGACAACCAAACCTGCGGTTGTCAACGCCGCGAATGCTGGAGTACCAAAAAAAGCGCTCGAGTTTTATGACAATGCGTCCAAACTGGCGCGTGAAAAAGATTATGCGGGAGCAATAAGAGAACTAAAGCTGGCGGTTGAAGAGTATCCGTCGTTTGTGAGTGCTCTTAGTTTAATCGGAATGCTCTACATGCGACTCAATGAACTCGATAAGGCTGATGAGGCGTTCAAAGCAGCACTGAAGATTGATCCCGAAGCATATGAGCCGTTGCTCAATCGTTCGATTACGCTCTTAAAGCTTTCAAAATTCAAAGACGCTGAAGCCTCCCTGCGGAAAACACTCAAGGTTAAACCGGATTCCAATGCTGCATACTACTATCTCGGTCGTACGCTCAATAAGTTAGGCAAGAACGATGAAGCAGAGAAAGCTTTTCTGACGTGCACCGAAAAGAGTCCCGGCGAATTCAAGGAAGCCCACCGCCTCCTTGCAGCTATCTACCTGGATCGAGGGAAACCGGAACGCGTAGTTGAACAGTTGGAAATGTACTTAAAGCTGGTCCCAACGGCGCCCGATGCTGACAATCTCCGAATGGTAATAGAGCAGAATAAGCGCGCAAAGACGAGAGAATAACTAAGTTACACAACCAACCTTCAACACGAAACAGGCTTCTATATTGAAGTCTTCGCAACCTCCTACACGAAAGGCCCTAAGTAATGAGTAAAAAATCCCCGGTTGTCATGTTTTTGATGATTTGTTTATTGGCTGCCAGTTCAGTGGTTGGCCAGAAGAAGCTTAAACCCTGGACGGAATGGTCAAAGGAAGATGCTCAGAAGATCCTGAAAGACTCACCCTGGGCGCACCAACAGGTGGATCAGGACTTTATAGAGGCAAATGCACTCAGGCCTCGTGCCATAAATTCAGAGGCTGATGCTCGTCTAAAGCAAAATGAAGGAATGACGTACAGCATCCGGTTCTTTTCAGCACGACCGGTTCGTCGGGCCTTCGTGCGCATCATGCAATTGCAAAAAAAGGACCTTGCCCCTGACATGGTCGCGCGCCTGAATACCTTCGCAGAGGCGCCCTCTGAAGATTCCATCATTGTTGCGGTAGCGGTCGAGAATCCGGATGCGAATCTGCTCGGCAAAGCTATGCAGATCATCAGGAATGCCACGGCGGTCAAGCTGAAGAATACTACCTATTTGGAGCGTACAGACGGCAAACGAGTTTACATCGAGGAGTACACTCCCCCGGGTGGCGATGGATTCGGCGCGCGTTTTATCTTTCCGCGCATGCTGGATGGAAAACCGTTCCTGGATGCTGATTCAACGATGATCCGTTTTGTTTCGGAGCTTGATAGTTCAATAAAACTCAACATGAAGTATAAGGTCAAAGAGATGATGCTCGACGACAAAATCGAATATTGAAATCACCTCAAGAGCTCTGCATAAAACAGTCCTAAATCCCGCCCACTGCCGTGGGCGGGATTTTGCGTCTTACGTTTTTCTGAACGCGAATCCATTTATTTGCAAGAATATCCAAAAACTCGTATCGACGGTCTGATTAATCCGTTGAAAACCGCCTAAAAACGCGAACCCACACTACTCACACAACGGGCACACCTATTGCGACGCCGCTTTCCGATCATTTTTAAATCTTTAGCATTCCGCTAGAGTCCCTTCTAGTTTTAAGAAAAAACTCAGGGAGTACCTGCCTTGAACGATCCTGTTTAAGGTGGTCTGCCTATTCATTTAAGGAGCCCGTGATGAGACAGCTTATTTCGGATTTTGCGGGCGCCACCATTCTTACTAGCAGCAGTCGTTTTCTTACCCGTCAAGTTAATCGGTTCGGCTTCTTCATGAAGAGCAAAGTGCTGAGCAAAGCCTTCCTTTGTTGAGCATGGGGCTAAAACCACTTTGGAGGAACAGGTGATGAGAAACGGTTTACAGAAGTACCTATTAGTACTCCTGACCGTTGGTCTTTGCGCGCTCCCCGCGTTAGGACAAGGCGTCTCGACAGGTTCGCTGTCGGGCACCGTGACCGACCCTAAGGGTGCCGTGGTAGCCGGAGCTACCGTGACCGTGAAAAACGCTGCTACTAATCAGGAGTTTTCCACACAGACCAACAATAATGGAGCATACAGCATTACAACTTTATCGTCGGGCGTGTACACGGCCACGATAACTGCCGCAGGGTTCAAACAGGCTGCGGTCACCGACATTAAGATAGATGTCGCCAAAGCTTCGACCATTAACGTCGAACTGGAAATTGGCTCGGCGAATGAAACTGTCACGGTGGTCGGCGGCGGCGAGTTGCTACAGACGCAAAATGCAACTGTCGGCACCACTCTTACCGGTCGCCAGATTACGGATTTGCCGACAGCCTCCAGAGACGCTTTGGATCTCGTTTTGACGATGCCAGGCACTGCGACTCCTGGCCGTCCGCGTACATCGTCAGTCAATGGACTCCCGAAGGGCGCACTAAACATCACCATTGATGGCATCAACGTACAGGACAACCTGCTGAAGTCAAACGACGGCTTCTTTACATATATTCGTCCGCGTACTGACGCCATCAGCGAAGTTACCGTCTCGACTTCTAATCCGGGCTCGGAAAGTGCGGCTGAAGGCGCGGTGCAGATCAAGTTTGTCACTCAGGGAGGTAGCAATGAGTATCACGGAGGCCTCTACTGGTATCACCGCAACCCTGCGTTGAACGCAAACTACTGGTTCAACAATCGCGACCTGCCTCCAGATCCTGTTACACGCAAAGCTCCGCAAAGCCGGATCTTGCTCAATCAGCCCGGCGGTAAGGTCGGAGGCCCGATCAGAATACCCAAACTCTTCAACGGGACCGACAGGGCATTCTTCTTTGTTAACTATGAAGAATTCCGACTGCCTGAACGAACTCCGCTTCGCACCCGAACCATTCTCACTGAACCGGCACGAAACGGAATCTTCCGCTATGAAGCTGCCATTCCAAGCGGCGGTGTTCCAGGCGCTTGCACGACTACAGGTGCAACTTCAGGCTTGATGCGCTGCTCTGTGAATCTGTACTCGATAGCTGCGGCAGGTCTTTTCCCATCGACGCCCGATCCGACGATCGGTGCGCTGCTCGGCGAGATCCGAGGCTCTGTCAATGGATTGACGGTTCGTCCGGTGGTAGTCGCCGCGGGCAGCGCCGCGGAATTGAACCGCGAGCTCGTCAGCTTTACGAACATCGGCGGTCAGGTTCGCAAGTTCCCAACCGTTCGCCTGGACTTCAATATCACGAAGAAACATCACCTCGAGAACATCTGGAATTATCAGAAGTTCGATGGGGTCGTAGATTTTCTCAACAACGTTGACCCGGCTTTCCCAGGGTTTCCGAATCACGGAGCACAAACTTCGATTCGTTGGTCCAACGTCGCAGCTCTGCGTTCAACTCTAACGAACAACATCGTTAACGAAGCGCGCATGGGATGGGTGGGTGGCATCACTCACTTCTTCAGTGATGTCAATCCCGGTCAGTTTGCAAACCAGGGCGGATACAACCTCGGAATTGGCGCTGCCGGTATCACCAGTGCGACAGTTACGGCTGCTCCTTCTCGCCGTAATTCTCCGGTGAAACAGTTCCAGGACACGCTTACGTGGAACACCGGAAGTCACACGTTTAGTTTTGGTGGTGAAGTTACGAGAGTCAATCTCTTCTCACAGTCGTTTACTCGTGTGGTTCCTGCCGTTGCTTTTGGCGTCGACCAAACTCTCGATGCGACGCTCTTTAACGGTATGTTCACCTCGGGTAACTTCCCGGGATCGACAGCGGGCATCAGAAACACTGCCGCAGCGATCTACGCGACCTTAACGGGACGCACCACGCAGTGGTCCTACACGGGCATCGGAGACGAACAAGGTAAATATGTAATCAATGGAGACCTGATTCGTCGCATGCACCAAACCACCTATGGCTTCTACGCGCAGGATTCATGGCGATTGCGTCCGAACCTGACACTAACGGTCGGCCTACGCAACGAAGCGCTACTACCGTACGTGGCGGAGAACAAGAGCTATTCGTTTGCCACTTACGATCAGCTGTTCGGCGTTTCTGGTACTGACAATCTATTCAAGCCGGGAACTCTGACTGGGAGCCCGACAACTTTTGTTGAACTGGGCGCCTCCGGCCAGAAGCCATTCAATGAGGACCGCTGGAATCTGCTTCCGAGCTTCGGCTTCAGCTACAGTCCAAATTGGAAGAGTGGTCTGCTCGGTTGGCTGAATGGTTCCGGAGGACAGACCGTGATTCGCGGTGGTTTCTCGCGAGCATCCGTTCGTGAGGGAACCAACGTATTCCAGGCGATAACCGGCTCCAATCCTGGACCCACATTCACTGCCAATCGCTCGATCTCATTGTCGGGCGCGAACAACCTTCCGGTTGGAACATTGCTCCGCAACGGAACAATTCCTGCGGCCAACAACGTTCCCTCGTCGGTAGTCTATCCGTTCGTGCCGTCGATAACAGATTCGGTGAATGCGTTCATTCCGGATCTAAAGCTCGGTTACGTCGATTCATACACGTTCGGCATTCAGCGCGAAATTACCAAAGATACAGTGCTGGAGGTCCGTTACGTTGGAAACCGCGGTAAGGATTTGTGGCGTCAGTATGACCTGAACGAAACGAATACAATTGAAAATGGTTATTTCAATGAATTCAAACTCGCTCAGCAGAATCTGGTTGCCAACATCAATGCAGGTCGTGGGTTGAACTTTAGATACTTCGGCCCAGGTACTGGGACAGCTCCGCTCCCGATCCACCTTGTTAACTTCCAGGGTGCGACGGTTAGTGGTCTGGGACCTTGTGGTGCTGCCAATGCGACTTGCGCGATCGATCCAACTAATCCGGCCCACTACCTTGCGTCAAACACCAACTGGACCAACGCCAACTTTACGGCTGCGTTGAACCCGTTGGCACCTAATGTCTTCGGCATTGCCAGCACCCTTGCGTTTAGCACTTCGACGTTCCTTAACAACCGCAACGCGGTTTTAAACAGCACGTTGACCAGTGCGTCGCTCAAGGCTTTGGCGACGCCGAATTTCTTCCTGGTTAATCCCGGTTTGGCAGGTGGTGGTTCATTCATCATCGACAACAGCACCAGGACCTCGTACGACGCGTTCCAGTTTGAATGGCGCCGTCGCATGTCGAAAGGGCTTCTGATCCAGGGAAGTTACACATTCTCGAAATCACAGTCGAACTACTACGCCAGTAGCTCTTCAGTGTTCAAGAACTACTTCTCGCAGCATGATCGTTCACTCGATCAGGGAATTAACCCGTATGACATCACTCACGCCTTCAAGACCAACTTCCTTTACGAACTTCCAGTCGGTCGTGGACGCCAGTTCCTAAGCGGCGCGAGCGGAATCCTGAATGGACTCCTTGGTGGCTGGGGGGCTAACGGATTTATCCGTTGGCAGAGTGGCAATCCGGTTAACTTCGGAAACGTTCAACTCGTCGGTATGGACCGGGATGAATTCCAATCGATGATAAGAATCCGGAAAGACCCAACGGCGGTCTTTTATCTGCCCGCCGATGTGATTACCAATACTGCGAGAGCCTTTGCTGTTAATTTCGCCTCCGGTACGAATCAACCGATTTATACCAACGGCGCACCGAGCGGCAAGTTTCTCGCGCCCGCAGGATTCGGCAACTGCCTCCAGGAGTATACCGGGCGCTGCGGCATCACCAACCTCGTTGTTAAAGGACCGGCATTCATCAGAGCTGACCTGAGTCTTGTTAAGAAGGTGCAGTTCAATGAACGAATGAACCTCGAGTTGAGAGGCGAGTTCCTCAATGCCTTCAACAACATCAACTTCCTGATCGGAAACCCGGCCAACGATCTGAATGGAGCCCCACTGAGTGGCGTTATTGGCAATGCCTATCAGGACAGCTCCACCACAAACGATCCGGGTGGACGTCTGGTCCAGATAGTTGTTCGCTTTAACTTCTAAACTCGAAGGTTGAACTAACCGGGGAGAGCGGCACGCCCGCTCTCCCCAACCTTTACAGCCATGCTTGGATGAAGTCAGTACCGTAACGCGGTAGCGTCGGGTCGATCGCATTGCCGAGAATCACCCGTCGCTACCGCGTTGCGGTACTGACCTTGTCCAACCGCACAGTCTAATTCGGAGGGACGTTGAAATGGTCAAACTGATCTACGCCGCACTCATTATCGCTTCATCAATTGCTATTGTTTCTGCTCAGCAAAACAAACCGTGGTCTGAATGGTCCAAGAAGGACGTAGAAAAAACTCTCAACGACTCACCCTGGGCTCAGACCCAGACGGAAACAGATACTTCGGAGACGACCTACTCTCCCACCATTTCTCAAACCACCACTGCTCGCAGAGAAGACACACGAATAACTGAGGCCAGCCGCGTCGAATCAGGTGCGAAGAACTCTGCGATGTCCGTCAAGTACAGAATTCGCCTGCTATCGGCCAAACCGATTCGGGAAGCGTTCGCCCGCATGGTCCTGTCGGCGCAACAAAACCCAGCGCCTGATTTTGCGCAACAGCTCCAGGGTTTTGTCGATCGGGATTTCAGTGAGTACGTAGTCGTTGCCGTTACGGTTGAAGCGTCTGATCAACGCTACGGAGCTCCAATCGCAGCGGCATTTGGTAGTGCTACCGCCGACATTTTGAAGAACACCACTTACCTCGAACGTAAAGACGGCAAGCGACTCTTCTTAATGGATTATCGTCCACCGGCAAGCGATGGCATGGGAGCGAAATTCGTCTTCGCGCGCTCCGTCGATGGAAAGCCGTTTATCGGTGAAGGGGACAGTGTGAGATTCGTGTCTGAATTCAACGACAAAGTGAAGCTGAACGTCCGCTACAAAACCTCTGATATGAATTACAACGGAAAACTTGAGTATTGAGTATGAAAATCGTTGCCTCCCTTTATCTACTCATCTGTCTCGGGTGCTCAGTAATAACTCTCGGACAGAAAAAATCCGACGTCTGGAATGAATGGTCCAAGAAAGACGCGGAGAAGCTGCTCACCTCTTCACCCTGGGCCCAGACACAGGTTGAGACGGATCTTACTGAGATGTTCTACAGTCCAACGTCGAACCGTGGTGGTCTAAATGCCGCAGGACGAGCACAGCAGGGCGCCACGAATCAGGAAGTCACTCTTTCGTATCACATCCGTTTCTTCAGCGCGCGTCCGATCCGCCAGGCCCTTGCTCGACTTTATCAGCTTCAACGCCAACCGACCGGGGAGGAATTGCAGGGCCTGGAGAGTTTCGCCAATGCAGTGCCGGAGAAAGTGATCATCGTAACCGTCAGCTATGAGTCAAGTGACGGACGAACTGCCGGCAGAGCAATGCAAATATTCGAAAGCGCGATCACTGCCACGCTCAAGAATAAGGCTTACCTGGAAAGAAAAGACGGCGCTCGAGTGTTCCTGCAGGAATACGTTCCGCCTGGGAAAGACGGGTTCGGAGCTCGCTTCGTATTCCCGCGATTCTTACAGGAACGCCCGTTCATTGCTGACGATTCAGGTGAGGTTCGGTTTTTTGCAGAGCTCGCCGATTACATGAAACTGAACATGCGGTTTTCAGTTTCGCAAATGAAGTACAACAACCAACTCGAATACTAATGAGTCACGAAATGCACTTTGGCTCATAGACGTCATGACCTACATAGGCCGGCGACGATTTCTCTCGATCCTCTCGCACTCTGCGGCGGCAATCGCCTGCGGGCCAACATTAACCAAGGCTTTCGATGCAACGAGCACCTGCTGGTTAGATCTCTGCGCCCCCTTCATTATTGAAGATCCCGATCGTGGCTTACATTCCGAAGTCGTGTTGACCTCTGACACGTTCTTCGGCAGCAAGGGACATGCGGATCGGCTTGACGCTACGGAATACGAGCTCCATCTCTACGACGCGAGCGGCGCCCCAGTAAACAAGACTGGTCCAACTGCCAAACTCCAGGTCGCAGCAATGCAGACCACTGTGATTGCAGTTCGCGATCTGTTGCCGGCGCAAAGGAGCTTTTGGGGTGGCTTGAGAATTCGTGTTCGTCCTTTAACGCGCCAACCAATGCACGCAAGTGATCTGTTCAGCTCGGCGTTCATCCGTTGGCAGAGCGACAACTCGTTCACTACGGTTCATGCCAATCCTGATCCCCGCGAGTGGCAACGTCCGGATAGTTTCTTCTACTCGATGCCTTTCCCGCCGCTCGAGGACTATAACTGCGTCTACAGCATCTTCAACCCGTATGACGAAAGCAGCGCCGGCGATTTGACGCTGTACGATCGATTCGGGACTCCTCTGCGAAAGCTCTCCTACAACCTGAAGCCGCATTCATCCGTGGTCGTCGATTTGACTACGGGCGATTTCGCACGTGATCTGGATGAAACGTTCAATCCTGTGAGCAAGGATCAGTCGATGCTCGCTGCCGCCAAAGGCGGAACAGTTGCTGTTACAAATCGTCCAGGCACGGTCAAAAACTTCGGTTACCTGCTAATCAAGCAGACAGATAGTCCACGCTTCAGCATCGAGCATCCGATACATCAACCACCTTTCAACCCGGCGCCGTCGAGAGTTCCGTTCGACTCTGCCGGTCGTTTCAAAGCTCAGAATATTTTGTACACGCCGTTGATATTTCGTTCGAAAAAGATCGGTGGAATCACTCTTGAATCACGTATTCATCTGAGTTCGGGAGCGCCTGTCGAAGAAGCACTGTGGTTGAGTCCATTCATGACGAACGAAAAAGGAGACGTTGTCTGGCAAGCGGGAAAAGGATGCACCTTTCCAGCTTCAATCCCAAAGAATCAGATTGACCACGATGCGATCAGATTGCCGGGACAGCAGAGCTGCATTCTCGACTGCTCACAACTCGATCTGCCGAAGAACTTTTCCGGCGGACTGTCGCTGGCGATCACACCACTGTCGAACCACACGTTAATGAAGGTTGAGATAAAGGCGACTGAATGGAACGCGACGACCTTCACGCATTTTCGACCTGGACTGGCTGCGGCGCGTGCCTATCAAAAGCCTGCCGCGCGCGAGGGACTGGCGACTGACTACATCGTTTCGGGCGCATGCCTGAAGACCGACAAAAATAAGATCGTCCGCGACGAAATCGTCGCGGTGATAAATATCGATGACAAGGCGATTACCGGAAACCCGACGCTGGAGTTATTTACATTGAGCGGTCTCGCAAAGCGAATCAAGCTGGGTCCGGTGCCGGCATTTAGTTGTTGTCACTATCTACTCTCAACACTGCTCACGGAGCCCATTCCGGCGACCGACTTAAGCCTGAGATTGGTCGACGAGCAAGCTACTCTTTTAATGTCAGTATTGCACCTCGATTACGCCCGCCGAGACATCGCCGCCGATCACGGATCAGACCGTTTCTCAACCTATAGCGAGTTCACCTGTAAAGTCAGTTAGGCCACTGAGGAAACGTATTATTGAAGTATACTGCCATGGATGGAAGCCTTGGGCAGAAATCAATTAGCACTTGCGCCACTGGGCGCTGGTGATCTGATCGATCGTGCCCTCAGACTGTATCGTCGCCACTTTTTCGTCCTCATCAGAACCGCCGCTCCACCAATCATCATCGTCGCCGCTGGCTGGATGCTGATGTCGATCAGCTTTCGCCAGATCTTTATCGTTTCCGACAGGAGCGAGCTCTTCCTGAATATCTTTCTACTGATTGCCTCCATCGGAATCAGTACGACCGGTTACCTTCTGATACTGGTCGTAATGGGAGGCGCAACACGCACGCTCGTGGCTCATTTACTGCGCAATGATCCAGTCACGACCCGTGCTACGTATGCGGCAGTGAAAGCTCGATTCTGGGGACTGATGCTGGCCTCAGTAATTATTTTGATCTTCGTTTCATTCATGATGTACGTCACGTTTTTCTTTGCTGAAATCGTGATTATCGCCTGCGTGTTTGCCGCGGCAGGACTCTCTCAATTCGTACCCGTTTGGCTACTCGCAATTGTGCTTACCATCATTGGGTTGTGTGCGATTGCTGCCTTGATGTTGGGTTTCTTCTTTCTCGTGGGAAAAATCGCGTACGTTCCTCAAGTCATGCTGGTAGAAGGTAAGGGAGTATTCGAGGCGGTAGGACGCAGTTTCGTACTTGCAAAAGGCAACGCTCGTCGTCTGATGGCGATGACGCTGTTTACGACTTTCGCAACCATCTCAGCGTTGGTCCTTCTGATCGTGTTTATTCTCATCATTGGCGCGGTTAGCGGCTTCGAAGCAACAAACTCGGCCGAGTGGCCTGTTTGGTATACGACTTCCTACAGCATAATTGGTCCATTGAGCTCGATACTGCTCACTCCCGTCTGGATGTTGGGCCTCTCGCTGCTCTACGTTGATGAACGCGTCAGACATGAAGGTTATGACATCGAATTGATGGCAGCCCGACAGTTGGGCGAAGTGCCGGATATTAACGTCACGTCACCGCTGGGAACGGCACTGCATTCGATGGAGCGGAAACAACCTCCGCCACCGCCGAGGGCATCAGGTCGTGTGCTGAACATCAGGTAACTAATGTTTCAACTCTCAACATCGCGGCGTCGAAATCTCGGTCTTTTGCTGCTGGTGTTGCTTGTCGCTTGCACTAACGTCGTTGCGGTTCCGCTCTCCAATTATCATCACAACCTCAAACGAGCGATTGCGACTCTGGAACCCCTCACTCAAATCGATGATGACGCAGACGTAGACGACATTGAAACTGAGTTTGAGGAGTCGTCCAAAACGGTTCGTTCAATCCTGCCTGAGCACGAGACCGTTGAATTCGAGGGCGACTCATACAACGTCGACAATTCATGGCTGCACAAATCGCTCGACCAGCTTGATCAGTCGGCTAATCGCTCGAACAAGCTTGCTCAAGTCCTCGCAACTCTGCGCGCACTCGAAGCACGAGTTGCGGACCGGCAGAGTCCCGGCAGTCTAGTGGATAGCAAGGAGCAAGCAAAAAGCCGGCTTGAGAACATACTTAAGCGTCCGGAATACAACACTGGCGCACGTGGTTCGAATGCACTTGCTCGTTTACTCCAGGACCTGATGAATTGGTTGGAGAAGTTTCTTCCAAAGCGCAATTTTGGTACGGGCGGTGCCGGTTTTATAAGCGTTATTGCGCGGTTCTTTGTTTTGGCACTCGCGGTTGCTGTGATCGTTTACGTCCTCAAAATTGTGCTGAGTTGGTTTTTGGGACGTTCGAAAAAACCGAAGAGGAAAAAGATAAAAGAGCCTCGAATCGTTTTAGGTGAGACACTCGCACCGGATGCGACTGCCACGGATCTGCTTGCGGAAGCCGAAGCACTCGCGCGCCAGGGCGATTTGCGGGCTGCAATTCGTAAAGCTTACATCGCGTTACTGGTCGAATTGGGCGAGCGCAAGTTAGTCAGCCTGGCGCATCACAAAACCAATCGCGACTATCTGAACTCTCTGCGCAACCAGCCACAGATTCATTCACGCATGCATGGTCTCACTGAGAGTTTCGAACGACATTGGTATGGTTTTGTCACAGCCACACCGAATGACTGGCAGGACTTTCGTGCCGGTTATCTTGCTACATTGGAAGGTGGGACCAACTGACGATGCGCCAGCGACTCGCCATCATTCTCACCTTCGTAGTGATCATCGGTTTGCTGGTCATTCTGAACTCGGTAACACAACTGAAGCAGGAAAAAGTTCAGGACTTTGAGTTAGCTCCAAACCGTTCTACCTACCATAACGGACCAACAGGTCTGCGCGCGTTGCACGACTTTCTCAGCGAGTCGGGATACAAAGTCATCCGGTGGCGCGAAACGCCGAAGAAATTGCAGGGAGATTCGGGAAAGCTCGTCACTACTTTTGTAGTCGTGGGCCAAACCCAAATACCCGTCAGCGCTGACGACGGACGATACTTGCACGATTGGGTGGCAGAGGGAGGCCGTCTTGTAATAATCGATCGCAAACTCCAGGCACTGGCGCCTGAATCTCTCGGCTGGAAAATCAGCTCACGTACGCTTGATATGCCTGATCTTAATGTCGATCCTGCTAATTCGAGTCAGATGACCGGTGATGTCACTGCGTTGAAACCCGTTCAGCCGACTGTTCTGACAAGCAGCGTGCAATCAGTACTACCTTCTCGTTTTGCAGCGCGGTTGACGGTTGTGCCTCCTGCTGAGCGAGATGAATCAAACGACGAATCAAACGAAGAGTCACCGCCTGTAAGGCGGACTTCCAGCGACGTTCCAAGACGAGCAATAACCACTAAACCCCCGCCAGAAATAACGCTTTTTTCTTCGCCGGCGCCCGTCGTGCATATTTCAGACAAAAGCGGCGCACTGCTTGTCGACTATTCGTACGGAGCGGGTAAGGTCGTGATACTCAGTGACCCTTACATTGTTTCGAATGGCGGCATCAAGCTAAACGATAATTTGCAACTCGCGATCAATGCCATTACCGGACGAGATGGTGTGATTGCTTTCGATGAATATCACCAGGGCCGGGGAGTTACACAAAACGCGTTTGCTGCTTACTTTGCCGGTACGCCAGTGCTGGCGTTGGCAGCCCAAATCGGTCTTCTGGCGTTATTAATGCTATGGACCAATGCGCGCCGGTTCGGGCGTCCCTTGCCGTTGCCACAAGTCGATCGCCGCTCGAGTCTGGAGTTTGTCGCTTCGATGGCTGAGCTGCAGGAGCGTTCGCGTGCATTTGATCTCGCAATCGAAAACATCTACATGCGCACGCGCCGCGTTCTCGCACGACTTGCCGGACTGGATTACAACAGCTCGCGCTCAGAGATTGCATCGCGTGTAGCGGAGCGGTCGTCAATTGATGAGCACCAATTAGAAACATTGATGCGTCAATGTGAAGAAGCGATTAACGGTGCGCCGATTTCTGCCCGGCAGTCGATCGATCTCGTGAGACGACTGCGCGATGTAGAACGAAGACTTGGCCTGCTTACTCGCCAGAGAGATGAGCGACAAGCAGCAGAAAAGATTTGATCTTGGTACTTTGAACTCTGTACTTCTGTGATAACCGATGCCTGAGACCGTCTCCTCTACTGTCGAACACATTCGAACTGAACTGCGGAAAGTAATCGTCGGACAAGACGATGCGATCGAACAGATTTTGATCGCATTGTTGGCGGAAGGACACGCGCTCGTTGAAGGCGTGCCCGGTACGGCGAAGACGCTTACCGTTAAGACGATATCGCGAATAATTAACGCGAGCTTCAGCCGCATTCAGTTTACGCCGGATCTGATGCCATCAGATATAACCGGCACCAACGTCTTCAATATCGCGACGTCGAATTTCAATTTGCGTCGTGGTCCAATATTCACGGACATTCTGCTTGCCGACGAGATCAACCGCACGCCGCCTAAAACTCAGGCGGCACTGCTGGAGGCGATGGAAGAACGCCAGGTGACTATCGACGGCGACGCGCACCAGCTACCGCCAATCTTTACTGTACTGGCGACGGAAAACCCAATTGAATACGAGGGAACGTACCCGTTGCCGGAGGCCCAGCTTGACCGCTTCCAACTCAAGATCCTGCTCGACTACCCGAGCGAAGATCACGAGCGCGAGGTGGTAGCGCGTTGGAATGCCGGGTTCAATTCGAAGCGGTTGGACGAGGTTGATATACAACCGCTTCCCGATCCGGAGGCGATCATTCATTGCCGCGCGGAAATTGCACGAGCGCAGATGGAGCCCGGTGTGCAACGTTACGCCGTTGATCTCGTCCGGCGCACACGCGCGCATCCGTTCATTCATTACGGCGCGAGTCCACGTGCCTCAGTTGCTCTCTTGCTATGTTCGAAAGCGCTGGCCGCGATTCGTGGACGCGACTTTGTCACTCCTGACGACGTGCGGGACGTTGCGTTGCCGGTTCTGCGGCATCGTTTGACGTTGCGCGCAGAAGCTGAACTGGATGGTGTTACGCCTGATTCGGTGATCACAGATATTCTCAAGTCGGCCGAAGTGCCGCGATAAATAGGTCCTATTCATCCTATAGGACCTATCAAACAGATGTCCTTCGTTTTCACAAAGTTCTTCTACTTTCTCGCTGCACTCGCGCTTATCCCTCTGTCGTTGTCGTGGCAGCAGCCGTGGTTGCGTTGGGTTGCGCTTGGGTACGACATTCTGCTTCTCGGGGCCGCTTTTGCCGAGTCAAGGTTCTGCCATCTCCCCAAAGGTTTGATGATTTCTCGCGAGTTTGGTAGCCGCTTCGCAATGGGAGCGGAAACTGAAGTTCGCATCCACATTCAAAACGCTTCGAATCGATCGGTCTCGTTAAAGGTGAAAGATGAGTACCCGCCGCAAATGAGCTTGAGCGGGATGCGCGAAGGCCGCGTTGATGTGAACGCGCAGACGTCAGCCACACTCATCTATGGAGTCAAACCGCCGCGGCGAGGAAGATTTGAGTTTGGGCAAACTGCTCTACGCTTTCGATCACGATTCAGACTTGTCTGGTGTCAAATAAAAGTTGTCGAGCCCACGACGGTCAAGGTTTATCCAAACATGAGGCGCGCGCGCGAAGCTGAACTAAAAGCGCTCGGAGCCCGCTCCGTTGTTTCTTCGCATCGCAAGACTTCGTGGCGTGGTGAGGGACGCGAGTTTGAATCGATGCGCGATTACGTGCGTGGCGATGAGTTGCGTCACATTTCGTGGACAGCAACAGCACGCCGCGGGAAACTCACAACCCGCCAGTATCAGATCGAACGCGATCAAACGATTCTGATCGCGCTCGACGCGGGCCGGCTGATGACGGCGCGAATAGAACAGGAAACAAAACTCGATTCAGCCGTACACGCAACGCTCGCCTTACTTTCAGCGGCAGCACGCGCCGGCGACAACGCGGGCCTCATCGTGTTTGGCCGGCGCATTAAAAGTTATCTGCCACCGAGTCGTGGTCGCGATCACATTGACGCAGCGCTCGAGGCTCTTTATGCAGTGGAACCGGAGATGATCGAGCCTTCGTATGCGAATGCGTTTGAGTTCATTGCGATGAACAGTAAACGTCGATCGCTGGTTGTTTTATTGACGGACCTTGTGGACGAGGAAGGTTCGAAAGAGTTGCTGACGTCGCTTCACCTCTTGCGCCCACGTCACTTGCCGCTCGTAGTTACGATTGCGGATCGAGATCTGAAAGCAGTCGTACGGCAGGTTCCTGGATCAGTCAGGGAACTCTTCACGCAATCAGTTTCCGAAGAGATCATTCATCATCGCGAGGCCGCGCTTCGCTTAGTTGAATCCATCGGAGGTCTAGCCCTGGACGTAACCGCCGCCGCCCTCGCACCGGCATTACTGGAAACCTACCTACGAGTAAAAGAACGCGGATTATTATAGACCCTATAGAACGTACTGTAGGGGCGGCCCTCCGTGGCCGCCCTCGGTTGATCAACGGATTAGGAATCCACAGTCTCGAGTTTCGCGAACACGCCTTTAAACCGAGGGCGGCCACGGAGGGCCGCCCCTACAGTACGTTCTACAGGGTCTATAATAATCCGCGTTCTTTTACTCGTAGGTAGGTTTCCAGTAATG
>DASTVU010000464.1:0-11182 GCA_035758935.1 Pyrinomonadaceae bacterium
AATTTGAATTACATAGCGATGAATCCTGTGAGAGCAGGTTATGTTTCGCGGCCGTGTTTTTATCCGTACACGGGGTTCATGGATTGAGAGGATCGAAGGGCCGAAGCTCTCCTTTAAACCACGGGCGGCCACGGAGGGCCGCCCCTACAGTACGTTCTCCGGTGTCTTTGTCAGCCTGAAGAGCAGGGCGCCGATACCGGCGCCGAGGAACAATCCGTAGATGATTCCCCAGAGAAGCATGCCGGTGCGGCCGCCGAGTTGATCGTTGATTGCGGAGCCCAGGAAATAGCCGGCGGAATTTGCGATGAACAGAAGCGCGGACAACTTTGGAATTGAACGCGCTGCGCTGAATCCGAGGGCGAACACGACAGTCATCAATAAAGATCCGAGCAGCGAACCAACCCACTCACCTATTGCACCACGAAGCGTGAAGTACGCGCCGATCCAACCCGCCGCATAGGCGAAGAACGCAAGTCCCCACAGCAGATAAAACTTCGGCAGCCGCCAGCGACTATCAAAGACCAACGATCCAAGCACAGCGCCGCCGAGAAGAATAAAAGCAAGCGTCCAAGCAATGTACGCGCCCAACAAACCCAGCCGCATGTACATCCAGCGCTCCCCGAACGCAACAGTTGCAAACACTACCAAACTGACCAAACAAAATCCGATTCCGCCTCTTAACACCGCGCGCGAAAATTGTGTGTTCATATTGCTCAAAAAGTTTTAGGAAACAGGTTTGGGAAAGGCTGCTGACAGCATGACACTTATCTAAATAAACGAGCAAGAGTAATATCACGGTCATGTTCTTTTGTGCCTTTTGTGGCCAACATTCGTGGCCTGAGCTACAATAGCCGCCGCTTCGTTAGAGCCCAGTAGATTCCCCCGGATTGTTTTGGCGTTGTCGTTCCCCGTGCGCAAAAAAATCGGCCGCTACGAAATCTCCTCCAAACTTGGTGCGGGTGGTATGGGTGAGGTTTACCTGGCCCACGACACTAAACTCGATCGCAAAGTCGCTCTAAAAATTCTGCCTTCCGACATGGTCGACGATCACACTGGCGACCACGTACGACGATTTGTGCAGGAAGCGAAAGCAGCGTCGGCACTGAACCACCCAAACATTCTCACCATCTATGAAATCGACGAGATCGATTCCTCACAGTTCATCGCCACTGAATTCATCGATGGCGAAACACTGCGTGAGCGCGTAAGAAAAGGTTCACTCACTCCGAGTGAGGTGCTCGACGTTGGCATCCAGGTCGCCAGCGCGCTTTCTGCAACCCATAGCGTCGGCATAATTCATCGCGACATCAAGCCTGACAACATCATGTTGCGACACGATGGCATCGTTAAGGTTCTCGATTTTGGACTGGCAAAACTCACTCGTGAACGTGAACGCGAGACAGCCGATTCCAACTCATTTGCCACAACACAGAATCTGATCAACACCGCAATCGGCGTCGTGCTCGGCACCGCGCAGTACATGTCGCCTGAACAGGCCAGGGGATTTGACGTCGATCCCCGCACAGACATCTGGAGTCTGGGTTGTGTGCTCTACGAAATGATCTCCGGTCGACAACCGTTCGCTGCTCCCACAACGATCGATGTGATGTCGGGAATTCTGCATCGTGATCCGGAGTCGCTTTTGCCGCACCTCACCGAAGGACCACGCGATCTCGATCGCGTCGTCTTTCGGGCTCTTCGCAAAGATCGCGAAGAGCGCTATCAAACCGTCAAGGACCTGCTTATCGATCTCAAGGATCTGAAGAGAGAGATCGACAGTAACTCACACCGGCTTACCAGAACATCCTCAAGCTTCCCGGCAGAGGCAGTGCCTGAGAAATCGGTTGCGGTCCTTTACTTTGAGAATATGAACTCCGAAAAGGAGAGCGACTATTTTTGCGCCGGAATGACGGAAGACATCATCACCGATCTCTCAAAGATCAAGGACCTGAAAGTCGTTTCGCGTAACGACGTGCTTCCCTTTCGCAACAAGGAAGTGAACACGCGTCAGGTTGGCGACGCGCTGCGCGTTAAATACATCCTCGAAGGAAGCGTGCGGACGGCAGGCAACAGGATTCGCATCACAGCACAGCTCGTCAGCGTTCGCGACGGTTACCATCTCTGGGCCGAACGTTTCGATCGTCAAGTCGAAGACATCTTCGATCTACAAAACGAAGTCTCACAAAAGATCGTGGACGCGCTAAAAGTTTCTCTTACAGATTCGGAGCGACAACTGCTCACGCAGAAACCAACAGATGATTTGCGCGCTTACGACTTTTACATGCGAGCCAGAGAGCTGCAGTATCGGAAAGGTCGAAGAAACACCGAGAGCGCTATCAACATGTTTGAGAGCGCAATCGCACTTGATTCCGGTTTTGCGTCTGCTTATGCGGGACTAGCGGAAGCGTATTCATCAATGTATGAGTGGTACGACGGCGCCACGTCATGGCTAAGCAAAGCCATCGAGATGAATCAGAAAGCGCTGACGCTCGAACCCACGTGCCTCGATGCAAAATTCGGCATCGCCATGGTCTACTTCAATCAACGCCGGCTCCCTGAAGCGAAGCTTGCACTCGAAGAAATTCTCAAAGAGGACGGAGACTTCTATCCCGGTTACATGAGACTCGGCATGATTGCCGAACTCTCATCAGACCTGGACAGTGCCCTCACTTATTACCGGCGCGCGGCCGACCTAAAACCTTACGACGAAGAGGCTTGGAAATACCTGGCCGAGATTCATCAAAGGCTGGGAAATGTCGCTGCGGCTGAAAAAGGCGAGCTGAAAGTAATTGAAATTACTTCGCGAAAGCTTGAAGCGAGCCTTGATGACGTCGTCGTAATGAGCCGGCTCGCGGAAGCCTACGCACGCTTTGGCAGCATAGAAGAAGCAAGTGCGACCCTCAAAAGAGTTCTGGAATTAGAACCAAATGACGGCCTGGCTGTATACAACTGCGCCTGTGCTTACGCGTTACTTAACGAGACGAAGGCTTCGTTAATACTATTGCGCCGCGCGTTTGAGAGTGGATTCAGAGCCGTGACGCACTGGGCCAGGGGTGATAGTGCCTTCGACTCGATGCGTAACACCGATGAATTTCGGAAGTTACTGGTCGAATTGCAGTGATACAACAGGAAACGGAGAATACCAAATGCCAAAGTATGTAATCGAGCGAGTCGTACCTGGGGCCAGCAAGTTGAGTCCCGCGGAGTTGAAAACGTTGTCACAGCGATCGTGCAATGTGCTAAATGAATTGGGACCACAGATTCAGTGGGTGCAAAGCTACGTCACCGACAACAAGCTTTACTGCATTTACATCGCTCCTAATGAAGAGATGGTCCATGAACATGCCCGACGTGGCGGCTTTCCGGCGAATCACGTGTCGCAAGTTAAGACCATTATTGACCCGACTACATCCGAGGACTAGAGAGTCGATGGATCTCCGCGCCATCCAACAGCCTCTGAAGGAAAAGTATCGCAGCGATCCAAATAGCTCTCGCATTACGCTCAGAGCTAGTGGCGATCAAACCGATACGCCAATCTCGTGTTCGGTGGAAGTAGGACAGAAGATATTTGAAACCCAGGCACACAGCGGTGTTGGTGGACCCGGCACCGCTGCCTGCTCGGGTGATCTCCTGCTCGGCGCTCTCGCAGCCTGTGCGCAACTGACTTGCCAACTCGTTGCGACTGCGATGGGCATACCGTTCGAGCACATTCGCGTCGAGGTTGAAGGTGAGATGGACCTGAGCGGCACGCTCGGAATTTCAAAAGAGGCTCCGGTTGGCTTTCAGGACATCCACGCGAAATTCGACATCAAAGCCCCGCAGGCAACCGCGGAGCAGTTGGCAGCATTGAAAGAAAAGACAGAACAGTATTGCGTTGTGATGCAAACCCTCTTGAAGCCCCCACAGATTAGAACCAGTTGGTCTTAACGCAAGGCATGAAGGTCGCCGTACAGTTGCCGTCATTTGAACGGGCCACCGAGTGGCTGAATGATCGTGTCACAGCGCGACAGACCAAGGGTCATCCGACACTCGTCCATTTCTGGTCCATCAGTTCCGAAGCGGCGAAGACGAATCTGGCGCAGGTCGCTGAGATACGCGATCAGCGCAAGCGCGAAGGTGTGCGTGTTATCGCTGTACACGTGCCACAGTCGCAGGCCGAAAAGAATCCCAAGGCCGTTAGCGACGCAATTTCGCGACTGAATCTCACGGAGCCATGCGCACTCGATAACGATAAACGCGTCAGCCAGGGACAGGAACAACTACCAGCGTACTTCCTTTTTGATCCGGAAGGAGAGATCCGGAGTTCGGCTATTGGACCAAATGGCCTCGATGTCATCGAGGACGATCTGGACCAGTTGCTCGGCGAGTTGAGAAACAACAATCCTTTTTGTGTGGCGTGCGAGTTGTTTCTGAACAAAGAAGCAATGTTTTGTGCTGAGTGTGGTTCACCATTAACGCTACCCGGCACAAACATCCATCCGTATTACGAAGACCATTTCAACTCTGCACTTCCAACGATTCGACTAACCAATCCCGATCCACTCATCGGACACAAGATCGACGGTAAGTACGAACTGGTCGCACGTTTAGGTGAGGGCGGCATGAGTGTCGTTTACCGTGCTCGTCGCGTTCACATCGGCGACGACGTCGCGGTAAAAATCCTGACCGGGAAGTTCGTCACGGATGAAGCGGCACTGGCACGCTTTCGCCGCGAAGCACGCGCGGCGGCGATGCTGCGTCACCCCAACGTCATCACGATTCACGATTTCGGTGAGACTGACGATGTACACGCGCCGGCATACATCGTGATGGAGTTTGTAAAAGGAACGCCGCTGCGCGAACTCTTGCGGAGCGAGGATCACTTTTCCGTCGAGCGTGGTGTGCGATTGATGCGCGGCATTTGTGCGGGTGTCGGTTCCGCACACCGGCAGGGCGTGGTCCACCGCGATTTGAAGCCGGAGAATATTCTGGTAGTCGCGCCTGAGGATGATTTCGAGCTCGAGAGCGTGAGAGTCGTTGATTTCGGGCTCGCTAAACTGCTTGCTGATGCAGGACCGGCGTCGTCTGGAGCAGTTGTGGGAACACCGTTCTACATGTCGCCTGAGCAGTGTCTGGGTGAGCCGCTCGATGCGCGATCGGATGTATACAGTCTGGGGGCGATGTTTTACGAGATGCTCTCAGGGCATCAGCCGTTTGGCGCCGAGACCGTCTCGGGCGTGATTAACAGGCACTTGTCCGAACCGCCGCCGCCGTTTGCTGAATCGCTAGGGATCCCGAGAAGAGTTTCGATGGGGATCATGCACGCCCTCGCGAAGGATCCGGATGACCGCCCGCAGACAGCGACGGAACTGGCGCGGCAGATGCAGTTAGTTTGAGACATGATTAAACAAGATTCTCAGGATTTACAGGATGAATCTTGCACATCCTGCCAATCTTGTTAATCCTGTCCAAATTTACTCTTTGATACGCGTGTCGATCGCGATCCAATTCGCTTCCCACGTCTTCCCAAAATCATCCGAAAACGATTGCTCAAACCGGTATGAATCATTCGTGATCTTCGTGATTACAAATCGCACGAGTATCGCTCGCCCGTTGAATGTGTCCTGGTTGTAGAACTCTCCCCGCCCATCTTTAAACTCGCCAACACTGGGCGTCGTCAACATGCCATTACTCACATTCGCAAAGTTCAAACTCCACTGCCGCGCCTGCGGGTTATACAGACGCAAACTCAGACCCTCGATGCGCCCCGCCGGCCCGGCAACTTTAAGCTCGACGAGATTCGCACGACCATCCAACACCTTTCGCACCTCCGTCGTGCCCTCATACTCCAGCCACGTCGTCGAACCACTCAAAGGCCGCTGCAAACGCTTCAACTGCGTTTTCCAGCTTCCGATTTCCCAATCAAAACCGTGCTGTCCGTCGCGTTGAGCAAATGTCTGAAAGGGGAAAAAGATGAGAAGTAAGAACAGGATGTATTTCATGGTCGGACAACTTAGTCCGGCCACAAAACCAGGTCAAGAGGTTACCTTGAGGTAACTAAACACGGCGAGACACTTTTGCTATCACCGTTACCAACTTGTTCAGCTCGATCGGCTTCGAAAGATGAACTTCATAGCCCGCATCCAGCGCTTTCGATTCGTCAATCGCTCCCGCATAACCGGTGACGGCAATTGCAGGTATGCGTTCTCCATCGGCTTCGAGTTCACGAAGTTGTCGCACGAAATCGTACCCGTCCATTCCCGGCAGTCCGATATCCGATACGACCACGTGAGGCTTCCAATCTTTGACCAACTGTAGAGCCGTTGACGCAGAGTCGCTGGCTTTGACTTCCGCGCCATAGCGAGCGAGGGCGAGCGTAATCAGTTCGCGGGTATCCTGCTGATCGTCAACACTAAGAACTCGCAATCCTCTTAGCACATCGGGATACAACTCAGTTTTGTCGCTTGCGCCGTTTTGTTGTTGTCGCAAGCTCAACAACTGTGCACTCACTTCTGGTGACACTTCACCCAATCGGTCAAGGTCCGACAGCGCCAGCACTGGAAGTATGACGGTAAAAGTTGCGCCCTTCCCTTTTCCGTCGCTGGCCGCTCGAACTTCGCCGCCATGCATAGCAACGAGGCTTCTGACGATTGAGAGCCCGAGCCCGAGTCCACCGTGCACACGCTTCGACGAAGTATCAGCCTGACTGAACCGTTCGAACATGTGAGGCAGAAACTCCCCATCGATACCTTCGCCTGTGTCACGAATAACGACCTCCACATTCCTGCCGGTCGTTTTAAGTTCAGTTTCGACGCGGCCGTGATTCGGCGTGAATTTGACCGCGTTTGAAAGCAGATTCCAGATTACCTGTTGTAAACGCACCGCTTCGCCCATCACTAGCCCAGCGTTCGGATCGAGCGTCGTGGAGAGCTGAATGTTCTTTCTCTCTGCCGCCGGACGAATTGCATCAATCGCACTCTCGACTACGACTGAGAGCTCGACGGGTCTTGGGTCCAGTTTCAGCTTACCGGTAACAATGCGCGAAATGTCCAGTAATTCATCGATAATTGCTCGTTGAGCCGCGGCATTACGCTCAATGACGTCGATACCGCGCTTGCGATCGAGTTCGCTGAGCTTGCCGCCCTTCAACAAATGGGTCCAACCTACAATCGCGTTGAGCGGAGTGCGCAATTCGTGTGAGAGTATGGCGAGGAAGTCGTCCTTGATCCTGTTGGCTAGCTCGGCACTCTCACGTGCCTCCTTTTCGCGTACCATCATCTTTAACAATGCTTCTTCTGACTCGCGCCTGATTCGCTGCAGGCTCAAGTGAGCCTCAACACGAGCCAACAGTTCGCGTGCTGAAAACGGCTTTACAAGATAATCGTCCGCACCCGCTCCCATGGCTTCAACGCTGGACTCTTCACCGGCGCGAGCAGACAACAGTATTACGGGGATGGTTGCTGTCCTGTCGTCACCACGCAACGCTTTGAGCAAACCGAAACCATCGAGCTTCGGCATCATCACGTCTGACAAAATTAGATCAAAGTTTTCATAACGCGCTGTGCCAAGAGCGGTTTCTCCATCTGCAACTGCGACCACATCGTATTTCGGTGCGAGCAGTCGCCTGAGGTACAGGCGCATGTCGGCGTTGTCGTCAGCCAGCAGAATCCGAGCGCGCGGTTGTGCAGTTGCCTGTCCGAAGCCATCGTCGGGCACCGAATCAAATGCGTGCAAAGCATCGAGACTGCCTTCCTCAACCGGAAGCCATTTTAAGACCTCGTCTACATACGCTTCGCCACGCAAACTGGTCGATGCAAGTGTGCGCTCGCCTCCGACTCGGTTGGCAGGCAAGTGTGCCGCGCCAACGGGAATACTAACGGTGAAAGTTGTTCCCTTTTCTACTTCACTCTTAACTCGAACACTGCCGCTGTGGAGTTTCACCAGTTCATGGACCAGGGCCAGACCAATTCCGGATCCTTCATAACTGCGACCACGAGCTCCTTTGACGCGATGAAAGCGCTCGAAAAGGTGCGGTAACTCTGATTCCGGAATGCCTGTTCCAGTATCACTCACCTCGAGCTCGATATCGTCACCCGACTCTCTAAGCACAACCCGTATTTCTCCGCTAAAGGTGAACTTGAAGGCGTTTGATACCAGATTTAGAACAATCTTCTCCCACATCTCTCGATCGACGTAGACGTCACGTTCGATCGGTGCACAATCAACCACCAGATTGAGTTCCGCCTTCTCGGTTGCTGAACGAAACATGCTGGCCAGTTCGCGCGTGAGAGTTGAGAGATCGACTGCTTGGTAAACAGCTTCGATACGACCCGCCTCGATACGTGAGAAGTCGAGCAATGTATTGACCAGTTTGAGTAAACGGACCCCATTGTGAAATGCCATTTCCAGCCGTTCACGGAGTTTGGGCATTGAGTGAGCAATGGCAAGCGTATCTTCAAGTGGACCAAGCATGAGTGTCAGTGGCGTGCGAAACTCATGACTGACATTGGAGAAGAATGCTGTTTTGGCGCGATCGATTTCTGCCAGTGCCTCGGCTCGTCTCCGCTCTTCTTCGTAAGCTCGCGCATTAGTGATCGCCGTGCTGATGTGTCCGGCAATCAAATCGAGGAAACTGCGATACTCCGCATCCACGATGCGACGTGGACTGAGTCCGGCAACGAGAAATCCGGTGGGCTTGCCGTAACCTGACGCTGCAATCGGCAACACCAGTGCACTCTCACACGGCTCCGGCCATGGTCCACCGGCTGTGATCCCAAACCGGTTCGCCAGATCCGAAACAACCTCTGCTGCACCTGTCTCAAACACCTTACCTAAGGGCCAGGTGTGTGAATCAGTCAACGCTATCGTTTCCGGTGCCGCGGCCTCGCCGGGTTCAAACGTGCTCGAACAAACCAGACGCGCTTGCTTCGCGTCATCATCCAATAGATAAACGAGCGCAAAGGGAACGTCGTAAGGATTTTCCGCTAGAGTCCTTACCGCAACGTCGCAAGCCTCCTCAGCCGACTTCCCTTCAATCACCGTGCGGCCGAGATCGCGAAGTGTTTGCAGCCGGCGCTCGCCGACAACGCGGCCTGTAGTCTCGTAACAGGCACAAAAAATTCCATCGACCTTATCGGCGTCGCCGTGAATCGGACTGTAGGAAAAGGTGAAGTAGGTTTCCTCGCGTTGCAGGTTGCGATCCATCACCAGCAGTAAATCTTCTGACCAGGTGGCAACACCGGTGGCAAAAACGCTGTCGAGCATTGGGCCAACAGTGGACCAGATCTCTTTCCAACACTCCTGGCCCGAACGACCCAGCCAACCCGGATGTTTCGTGACACCGAGGATGGGAATGTAGCCGTCGTTATAGAACATTGTGTAGGCGGGATGTCCCCACCAAATCACAATTGGATAACGCGAGCTGATGCAGATTGAGACAGCGGTTTTGAGCGACGCCGGCCATTCAGCGGCTGGGCCGACCGCGCTACTCGACCAGTCGAACGCGCGCATGCGCTCGCCCATTTCCCCGCCGCCCTTAAGAAAACTCAGATCACCCGATTTGGGCGAAGTTTTTCCACGGGCAGGCACAGGCGCACGCTTGTTGGCAGTCTTTGACATTCAGTGCACAGAGCAAGGGGAAGAATCGGTAAAGCTGCGTAGGGGATTCCAATTAAAGAACGTCTAACGTTCGCTGTCAACGGGTTTGTGCCTTTTTGTGGCTACAAACCGATCCGCCGGACTAGTTCGTCAAAACGCGGATCGGAACGGAGCGGATCGACGAGCGGAAACACCTTCAAATAGGCAACGAAGTTCGAACGTTCCTGGTATGCCTTCTCCAACCAGACGAACGCCTGTTCCTTGTCGCCGAGGCCGACGTAGACGTTCACGAAGGCTGCGGGAGTAACGTAGCGGGTCTTATTGAGCTCAAGCAGTTCGTTCAGGATCTTCGTGGCCTCGGCTTTACGACCAGCCAGACCGTAAACCAGTCCAAGAATTCCAAGTGCGCCGGGCGTTCGCTGCGACACGTCAACGGCTTTCTCCGCGGCCGCGACAGCTTCGTCGAATTGTTTATTGGCGGCATAGGTGTGACCGAGTATCCAGAGTGCCTGGTAGTGGTTGGGATCCATCGCAATCACGTTGCGCAGTTGCTCGATCGCTTCGTCATATCGACGTGCGTTCTCGAATAGAAAACCGCGCTGTGCGCTAATCGAGAGTGAAAAGGGATCGAGCTCACGGGCGCGATTCGACGCCGCGATCGACTCGTCAATACGCCCGCGCGACATCAAATAGCTTGCGTAAAAGTTATGTGCATTCGCATAACTCGGATTCAGTTCGATCGCGCGTTTGTGATTCTGTTCGGCAGCGGTCCAATCCAAATTGTAGTGCTTCACGTAGCCGAGTGCGCTGTAGGCCTCACCGAGTCCACTATCGAGTTGAAGAGCTTTGGTTGCAGCCTCTTCAGCGTGACGCCGCGCCTCAAGCGGTGGCATTGACGCCACCTGGACTGCGCCGAGCGCGTTGTAACAGTCAGCGAGGCCGACGTACGCCGGTGCATAACTCTCGTCTTCTTTAATCGCACTCTGAAAATGCGCGATCGCTTTGTTGAGATTTTCTTCGGTGCGTTTGTTCCAGTAGAGATAACGCCCCTGCAGATAATCGTCGTAAGCCTTTGGTCTAACAGGACGGCGTGACGCAAAACGTGCCTGCTCGGCGGGCGTCATTTGAATGCGCACTTCCTGTGCGACGGCTCGTGCGATTTCACTTTGCAGATCGAGCACGTCGCGCACGTCGCGCGTGTAATCCCCAACCCATAAGTGACGATCCGTGGGCGCGTGGATCAACTGCGTACGCACGACAACCCGGTCGCCAGATCTTTGCACCGTACCTTCAACAATTGCGTCGACCTTTATCTCACGCGCGATTTCGGGCAGAGACTTCTTGGTCCCCTTGTAATGCATCGAGGAAGTGCGAGAGATGACGTGAAGACCACTGATCTTGGCGAGGTCTCCGATGAGCGCATCAGTCATGCCGTCGGCAAAGTACTCCTCAGTCGAATTGCCGGAAATATTCTCCAACGGCAAAACCATGATTGACGACATGGCAGGCCGCGGAGGTTCCCTTCTGTACAACGCGTACGCCAGCGCGGCCAACACCAACGGAATAACGACCAGAAGCGCGTAACGAAACACCTTTGACGGCCGAG
>DASTVU010000465.1:0-3903 GCA_035758935.1 Pyrinomonadaceae bacterium
CTCCGGTCCGGGTGCGCCGAGGCGCTGGCCCGCGCCCGCGGAGGTGCCGTTGGTATCGACGAACACGAAGTCCGCGGCGTTGTTGTTCGTATCCTTGAGGTTCCCATTGGTGGGGCAGGTGCCAAAGGTTGTAATCGAACCTCCCTTTCCACAGTTATCGCGATAAAAAGAGTAGTCGATCGAGAACGGAACCAGGGTGGGATATCCCGTTCCTTCTTTGTATAAAGTGTTTGCTTCGGAAGTCGAACCAACCGCATCCAGCCGGTTTGCCAGTACGAAGTTGGCCGCAACACTGGTATTGAAGATCGCGATACCAGCGTTGTCTGGAATGTCAGTCGTGTAGGTGGCATCGCCAGTCGCGGTGGTCCCATTACCAGCCGGATACGAAGCAAGGCTATAGCCCACACTGTTGACGCAAAGATAGTGACCCCGGTTTGGAATTACCGTGCCATTGGGAATAACGCAGCGAGCTACGCCGTTCGAAGCCGCAACTGCATAACCGGTGCCGCCGCCGGCGACGGTATGGTCGGCACCACTATTGTTTGCAATTTCGATGAACTCGTCATTCGCGCCATTTGGACCACGAACACGAAATTCAGAAATAACTAGCTGTGCCGCCGCGACCTGATATAGACCTAGCACCATAACGATCAGGCCAGCGAAGACAAACGAAAACCGAAATGACTTAGACATGCCTTAATCTCCTTTAAAGGTGGGCCCACGATGTTCAGTGTGGCGGGAAAACGTACCATGCTTGTTTGAGGCAGTCAACGAAATTCAACGGCAAAATGCAAGTGACAATTTTTGTCATCCTGGACCACGGATAATCCGTCTAATCCGTGGTTCCCAATCAACAAACACCAAATACATAGCGAGTTGATGCGGGAAGAAAATATTCATAACGAACAGCGTGGCGAGATGGAACACGACTCCGATTCCGAGGATCCACCAGCGGATACGCTGCCAAAAAATTGCGAGTGGAAATAGCAACTCCCAGATCAGCACAAATCCGACGGCAAGCGGTAGGTACTGTTTGATCTGCGGCAGCAAAAAGGCGATCTTGAAACTCGTGTCGTGCAAATTGTCGAGTGAATGAAAGATTGCAAGGGCCGGTAGGTTGTCCGCGCTCAAGTACTTCAGTCCCGCGACGCGAAGCTTGATTAACGCTGAGCTGAAGTAGGCCCACGCCAGCAACAGTTGCATTAACAGGATCGGATACGCATAAGCAAAGGCCGGTCTTTCCTTCGCAGTTTTCCTCATCCGACTATCGATCGAAAACGCATCACCGCAGGGCGTGAACGCCAGAACTACCATGAAGTAAACGGCGATCATTTCGTCGTGATTGAAGTGTCCGAAACTACGCAGCAGTCCCTGATAAAAAAGCACGAGCACCACCGAAGTCTTTGTTGAGATAACCGTGCCAAAGCCGATCGTGCTCAGTATCAGCGAGAGGACCATTACGGTTTTTAAAATCAGTATTCCCGCAGGAGTCTGTAACTGGTCGTAGAAGCTCCACGGCAGGAGTTTCAGCACACCAGTGGGCCGAAGAATGGTCGGAGGTAACGAACCGAGAGCGGAGAAGGAAGTGAAGAGAGTCGAGATCAGGAACGTGCCATGCACGATCGAACGCACGACACCAAGCGCAAAAGGGCCACGAGGAACAACCCTGTTTATAATTCCTGATGCCACGAGGTTATGTATTTGTCGTAATCGGAATAGCGACCACTTTCCCAGCGATACATGTCGAGTCGTATTGCCTTCAGTCGGTTTGGTGACGACTCCGGTTGTTGCCTGTTGTAGAGATCACCCCACACCTTGAGCAGGTCGGGCACCCGCGCGCCGGGTGGAAGATTTTCAAGTCCACCATAGCGGCGCAGCATTTCTTCGTTTGCCGGATGAATCGATTTGAGTTTGAAACTTTGATTGTCGATGGTCGCGTTGACCATGGTCCATGTACGGCTGTACAGCGCGTCGGTCAATTGAATCGGAGCTACATCGACAGTCTCTCCCGAGACGGTCTCGCCACGCAGAATGCAGTAGCTGCGACCACGTTCCAGATCGCCGCCTGCCATCATCACGTTCCAGGCGGCTATCGGATATAGATTGCGAACATAGCGAAATGCCCAGAGAAGGGGCACGAAGAGCGCGATCGTCAGAATCGCGTACTTGACGAAGAGTCGTCGCTCACTTTGCGGTAAGAAGCTTGTAAGTTTGGAAGTTATCAACGATTCGTTCCACGCTGACCCGAGCTTTGTCTAGTTGAATTTCATAGCTGGAAGTGATGTCGGTGGCGATCTCCCCCATTGTCTTGCCCTTTTCAAGGCCCTTCCAAACGATCATCGCGGTCTCGTTCAGTTGATAATATTTTTTAGTGTTGAGATCTACGAGTATTCCTTCGCCGCCGTCGAAATCTGTTGCGACAACGTGTTTACCCGGGCTAAGGGTTGTTGTATTCATGATTATTCACCAAATTAATTAGTTAGCTCTAAACGTTTCTGTTCCAGAAGTTGATAAGGTTCGCTCGCCCACTCTGCTGCCGCTTTACGCACTGCGTCGGAAGCAAGCTGCTGTTTCGCGTCCGTGTCGGCAACAAACGCACGTGAACCCGAGGCCTCTTTTGAATAAGTCTGACTCGCCCGTTTGATTGTCTCCAGTTCCGTTGTCGAGGGAGGGACCTTGAAAAACCTCAACACACTGGATATTACAGGTACCGACAGTTGTTTGTAATTAAGCAACATGCTGTTGTCGTTCGCAAGACGATGTGCTGTAGAAAAGAGACTTCCGATGGTCCTGGCACACAGGTCTGCAAGAGGCATTTCCGCAACTTCAGCCGGAGCTGCGCCGACAATTGAAGCCAGCACACGCCGATCGTTATCGAGCAGCCACGGAGGAGCCTCCTTGAGATTCGAGACGATTGTTTCCACCGGATCTCTGTAGAGAAAAAGCAACGGCACGTTGGGCCAGATGCGTCTGATGCGTTCGATTTGCGCGAAACTACAGCACGCAAACTTGATGAAGAGGTGTTCTTCGTTGCCGGTGCGACGTTGAGCCAGCGCATGGACCACGCCACGCAAAAAAACCGAATAGAGGGTGGTCTTAACGGGATCGTCGCCGGCATCAGTAATGAATCTGGCGATTAGTTTATCGATCGCGTTTGCTTCCGAAAGGACGATGGAGTTGTTGACAGCACGGCAGGCGTTCGCGACAAGTGTTGATCCGCAACGCGAGGAGTGAAAAATAAATCCTGTAGGTCGAACGCTATCGAGTTGCTTCTCGAGTTGCAGCAGAACATCGAATTCCGTGAATAATTCACGACGATTATTGCCGTTCGCCTTTGCGCGTTCGACTGTTTGCTGAAAGAACGGTTCAGCCAGGCTGACGCCTGACATGTCCATCCACCACAAGCCCGGCCTGCCATCCACCACGACAGCATCAACCGGCAACATGCCTTTAAAATCCGCGTTCATCCGCGTAAATCCGTGGCTAAACAAGTCAATGCCACGGAATTTTCCCGAAGCTTTGCAGGCAAAACAGGCAAGGCGAGCCGGTGTAAATGTCGGGCGTCGATCTTTCAGTGCGGAGCGCTGCGAGGGCCTCTTTCCTCTTTCGCAGTTGCGCCGCCGCCAGAGCTTCGAACTTCTCGTAAGCCGAAGCAAACGACTCCACATTTAAATCAGCAACAATGTCGCTTTCTTCAGCCGCGCCACGAAAGCCCGACAGATTGCAGCAGAGCGACAATCGCCCGCGGAAATCGATGTTCATACTCACACCAGCAAGCGGAGCACACGGCGGACGTGTTTCGTCGATGTTGTAGTAACCAACATCAATGCCGATATTCATTTTGAAGATACGCGCCAGAATCGCTATCTCCTGCTCAACCGCGCGCTGCTCGTCGAGCGTCAA
>DASTVU010000466.1:0-5423 GCA_035758935.1 Pyrinomonadaceae bacterium
GCGCCGTGTCCGATTTGATCGCGAACCACGCGTGTCAGACCGTCGACACCGTCAGCTTCTTCCGCACCTTGCGGCACGGTCCACTCTGAAGCGTAACCCTTTGGTCCATAACTGCCGGTGGCGACGATCGCTCGTGTCGTGACGATCATTCGCGGACCGGGAATGATGCCTTGTTCGACTGCTTGTTTGAGTCCAACGTCAGCGTAACCCGCGCCTTCCGTCCCCAGATCGCGAACAGTGGTGAAGCCTGCCTGAAGCGTGTTGCGCAGGTGATTAGTCGCTCGGGCGACGCGCAGGCTCAGTGATTCGCGTGCTACTTGATCGTTCCAAACGGTTTCAGAATACGGATGAAGCAACACGTGTGAATGTGCTTCGATCAGTCCGGGCATCAACGTGAGGCCGGGCAGGTCGATCACTTTCGCGCCTGCCGGTGCGTTGACGGTGCTTGCTGGTCCAACCGACTCGATCTTCTCGCCGCGAACTAGTACCACCCAATTGTCGTGAAGTTGCGCCGACTCACCGTCGAAAACGTGTGCCGGTTTGAGCAGGTAAACGTTTTCAGGAGGTCGTGATGGTTGTTGGGGAATGAAGAACGAGAGACAAAGAAATAGTAAAAGGAAACTACGCAACACAGCGCGAACCTTTCTTCAAATTGTGAATGGGACGTCTCCTTGGAGTGCGGTGCCTTGGCACCGCTTTGGTAAAAATACCAAAGCGCCAACAAGTTGGCGCACTCCAGGGAGGCGCAATTACTTCTCCGAAATCACAACTTGCTGGAACGTAGGCGGGAGTTCGTGGATCGTACTGCGTGAGAATCCCGCATTTGCGAACATCTGTTCCAACTCACGGAAGGTATAAGCATCACCTGAGGGCGTGCCAACCAACATCACGAGGCTAAACCCGGCAACCTCCGGCGGTGTCACGCGATCGTCATTGGGAACAAACTCCAACGTTACGGCTCGTCCACCATCTGCAAGAGCTGCTCGCACTTTCCGCAACAACGTTTCACAAGTTGGCGGATCAAAGTGATGCAAAAAGTTGGTCAGTAAAACCAGATCGTAGCCACTGCCGAACTCGACATCGAAAGCACTGCCTTCAATCGTACTATACCGTTCAGCGACGCCCGCCTTTTCAGCATTCTCCTTTGCCACTTCCAGTACCGCTTTCCAATCAAGAGCGGTGACTTCGGCCTGTTTATTGTGTGTAGCAAAGGCAATCCCGAATAATCCGTGGCCGGCGGCGATATCAAGAATCTTCAGTTTTCGATCGGCGTTTGGGTCGACGAGCTTCGCCATCAACCCGGCAGGCATCCCCATCATTCCCGCCATGCCACGCGCGAACTTCACCCAGATCGGATGATCAGGGCCGATGGTGCCTTCGCCCTCGATTGCGGTGCCGCCTTTACGCACGGCGTCGGTCATTTGCTTAAATCCCTGGGTCAGCATCGGCGAGCAAAGAAACTCTGTAGCGCCGCCGAGATACGCAGGAGAACGCTTATCAAGAAACACCGAAGAATCGAGTGTCAGCGCGTAGTGATCGCCCTGTTTGGTTAGCATCTCCATGATGGTTAGGTAGTCACAAAGTACGCGCATTCCTTTTTCCGACGTGTGACATCGTTTGGCGATCTCGGCGACGGTACTGTTGCCTTCACCAATCGCGGTGAACACCTCGAGCTCGATTGCAGCTTTCAGAGCCTCAGTGCGCTGGTGCGCATTGATTGTCTGGAAGAATACCTGCGGTGATGGTTGCTGGGCTGCGGAAGTTGACATGAAAAATTCCTCTCCTTAATTAATAAATCTATGGGCCAATCCTACCGAATCGGCTCGCGTAAAACCATCTCAGCCACTGTCGCCGCCATGTTTGCGGCTTGCGGGTGACTGCGACGTAGGCCTGCAATCTGCAACAGTGCTTCGCCGGTTCGTGAAAACATTCGAAACAGGTCGCCTTCCTCGGCGCGAGTTTCTCTGACGATTTGGGACCACTCAGTGCCGCCGGCCCAACGCACCGCGGCCCCAGCGGCAGAAAAATTCAACTCCGGTGACGGGTCTAAACCATGTTTCCACTCTTCAGCCGAAACTTTGAAACCGATATCTTCAAAACGGGACAACGATGTCACGACGTCATCGTCCAACTCGAGTTCACCATAATCTCGATCTTCATCGGCAGTTAACGCTGCCATAATTCCCGCGAGTTCTTTTGGCGCAAGTGAATTGAAGAGACCGTTCTCAAGCGCTTCGCCGACTAGCAACGGGCGATCAATGTGCAAATCAGCCAGCCAGCGGCCGCGGTCCGTGACTTTTTCCTGTTCGTAATCGAGATAACCAAAGATAGCCAGCACTTTCGCGCGTTGCTCGAACGGCAGCCACACTTCTTCGCGCAACGCTTCGATCCGGCGTGACGCTCGTTCGAAGTCTTCGGCAGTCGTGTGTAGCTGCCACACCACGTCAGTGCAGCGCTGTTTGTCGACACCGGACGGCAGTAGATTCTCGATAGATTCGTCGACGATCTTCAGCGCATCGGTTTCTTCGGCATCGGCGTCGCGTAGTCTCGGTTCCGGCAAGACGAGTTCGGGACCGCGTGCGCGAATCTCGTCGAAAGCTCTTTCGATGTCTTCTTCTTTCAACCGGTAGACAGGCGCATACACACGTCCGATGCGCTCCTGCGGAAAGCTCGCGCTACTTCCATCTTCACGAAAGCCACGCACGTTTCCGTCGCGCTTTTCTGTAACCATCACGAGCCTGCGACCCGAACGACCGATTCCAACAACGCGGCCTGGCTTCACAACTTCGTTGAGCCAGCGATAAAAAACTTCCGCACGCGTTTGCGGTTTTGCTTCCTGTAGACGAGCTCGCGCGCCGATGAGTCGTTCGAGGCCGAGCACAACAGAGATCGGAATGTCGCACCCTGCTTCCCGCAACGCATTCCGGATCTTCTGCTCGCTCTCGTTGCGATTACTTTCGAGCTGAGCGACACGATGGGAGAAGTCGCGGTGAGCAAAGCTGCGCTGCGCGATCTCACGTACCGAATTAAAACTTCCGTACGCGTCGAGCAGATTGAGAAGCGTTGTGTAAGTAGCACGGAACTGGCTGACGAGCGGATCAGGCGGCACATTCAAAAGCTGAGCGATGCGTTCCGGATCCTGGTGTATTCCGGGTGCTGCCACTACGAACCCGACGTTATCGCGACCACGGCGGCCGGCGCGCCCGGTCATCTGCTGCAACTCCGAAGCTGATAACGGACGCCAACCGCTGGCACTTCGTGCATCGGCGCCAGTCAGTACGACGGTCCGCGCGGGAAAGTCCACACCGGCTGCAACCGTGGCGGTGGCGAAGATTGCGTCGAGTAATCCCGCGCTCATCAATTTTTCAATCACGAGTTTCCAAGCGGGAATGTGTCCGGCGTGATGCGATGCAACACCCCCACGAATGATCGTGTCCCAATGTCGATGTCCACGCACCTCCGGATGTTGTTCGACGAAGGCACGCATGAAATCGCGGCGCGCTTCGCGGCGAGTGTCGTTTGGATCGCGTCGCGCGAGTGCTGCCTCGGATGCGGCCTGATCGCAGCGGCGGCGCGTCGGCAAGAAGACGATCGCGGGAAGCAAGTTATAACCATCAAGCGCCGCAAGCAGTGTCGCCGACGGCATCTCCGGCATGCCCAGTTTCATCTTCTTTCCGATCTGCGTTCATCCGCGGCTAACTTTACGATTTCAGGATTCAGATTTCCCGACTCATTCAACAACGGCAACAACCGTCTGTCTGGCAGCAACACCGCCGAGCGCAACGGCACCGGCCGCTTCACAGGTCCGGCGATGACGCCGCAACGCACGCCGCGAACTTCTTCAAGCCACAAAGCAAACTCGTGCGCGTTGCCGATCGTTGCCGACAACAGCAATAGCCGAATCCGAGGCGGCGTCAGAATGATCGCTTCTTCCCAAACGTGCCCCCGGTCTTCGTCGGCGAGATAGTGCGCTTCATCAAGCACGACCAGATCGGCGCTCACTTCACTGCCGCCGCGCAACGAGTCGAAAAGTTGATTGCGATAAATCTCGGTCGTTCCGACGATCAGCGGCGCGTCGGAATTCTCTTTTCTGTCACCGGTCAGAATCCCGACTTTCTCTATGCCAAATTCATCGATGAACTCCTGGTATTTCGAATTCGTGAGTGCTTTTAGCGGCGACGTGTACCAGGCACGACGACCAGTCTCGAGGAGCCTGCGAATTTCCTCGCGCGCAATCCACGTTTTGCCACTGCCCGTTGGAGCAGTTACGAGCACGTCTTCGTATTCCAACGCAGCAAGTGCTTCGAGTTGAAATGGGTCAGGTTTGAAAGGTGTTGGCCGCGGCGTCCCGATTCCTTCCAGCAATCGTTTGAGTTCGCGAGTGGGTGGAACAACACGGGAGGCGCGTTCGTTAGCCCCTTGGTCGGTTTTGCGGGCAGATTTCTCGGGACCACGCCGGCCGCGCGATCGGCGTTTGTCCCAGTGTTTTCCATTTTTTCGGCGCACGAAGGCCATTCTAACTGTGGTGCTGTGGCCTGCGAAGTGCTAACGAAGTGCTATAGCGAGTCGAGGGAGTTACAATCTGCCTCACAACGTGTCGCCGCCGAAGGGCGTCTAAAACACGATTTAGGCGAATTTCCAGGGATGTCAGAGTTGTTCGAAAAGTTTGAGGTTAACCGCGAGCCCCGATGGATAGTGTTAACGCGGCTCATTGGCGCTTCGGTCATTCTGCATCTGGCACTCTTGGCGCTGGTTGTTTATGTGCCCGCCCTGCGCGAAGGTCTGAATATCGGCGCTCTGATTGCCAACACAAGGTTCGTAGACAAACCGTACGAAGCGACTCAAATCGGCGACAATGTGCAGCTTGTTCAACTCAGCGACAAATTTCGCTATCCGGATGGCTACTTCACACTCGAAGCTCAGATTGACGGTACCCTGCCGCCACAAATCGCAGCGAACGATCCTTTCGCGCCGAAGATAATCTCGCAGGCAAGTAAGGAATCGAAAGTCGATCCGGAAGCGTCTCCTTCGCCGAGTCCGGCGGCGAGTGCTTCTCCGACCGGGAGCCCGTCTGCTTCTGCGTCACCCGCGACAGCGATTGCTCAGGCGAGTCCTTCAGCGTCACCACTAACTCCCGACGAAGCACAGAAACAGCTCGACAAGACCGCTGAGGCAGCAGGTCTGCCGTTGCCCGCAGAGAACGAGATCAACAAGCAGGTTCTGAAAGACTTTGCTAAATACGCAAACGACCTGAAAACTCAGGGCAAGCTTGATTTCGACAAACCTTTCGAAGTAGTTATCGAAGCCGAGTTGGACGAGAAGGGAAAACTGAAGAACGCGCGCTTTACCAAGAAGGCCGGCGACGAGAATCTCGTCGAGCTTTTTGGCAAACTGGTGGCGGCGCTGAACGATAGCGGGTTTCT
>DASTVU010000467.1:0-4661 GCA_035758935.1 Pyrinomonadaceae bacterium
ATTGGCTTGCGCCGCACTCACTCCATTCTGCAAACGACCAATGAGGTAGAGTGATTGAAACTCGTCGTTTTCTCTTTCGCCCCAATGCGCCGGCGGTATCTGCTTCTCCATCGCGAGCGGCACCCAGAGATCGGGAGCCAAGCCAACCGTCGTACCGAAGAATTCCTTGGGCGCAACACCGACAATCGTGTAAGCAATGTCGTCGATGGTGATTGTTTTGCCGATCGCGGACGGATTGCCGCCGAGTCGCTTTTGCCACCATGCGTAACTAACAACTGCAACCGGGTGACCACCCGCATTTTGATCGTCAGATTCGTTCAGGACCCGACCGAGACCAGCGTTGATTCCCAACACCGGAAAGTAACTACCCGAGACGAGTTGCACCTGCATTGATTCGATGTCACTGCTTGTGCCGTTTACATTGACAAAACCATGCACGTCCCAGGGAATGCTCAGCAAACTTCCCACGCTCGAAAAGAGATCGGTGCGTTGCTGGACCTTTCGATAAAACGGATACGAGAAAAGTTCCGTACTTGAATCCGGGAAGCTGTCGGTGGCGCCCTGGTTCTTTCCGTTTCCAAAAAGGACGAGCTGATCGGGTTCCTTCACCGGCAGCGTCTTCAGCAACACTGCATCGAGCAAACTGAAGATCGCCGTGTTCGCGCCGATTCCGAGTGCGAGCGAAAGCACCGCGACGAGCGTGAAGCCCGGTTTTTTAAGAAGGATGCGTAGTCCGTAACGGATATCTTGAAGCATTTACTACCTCCGAATTGGTCGTCTCCTTGGAGTGCGGTGCCTTGTCACCGCTTTGGTATCGCGCGGAGCGCGCTCAGGTACCAAAGCGCCGCCAAGGCGGCGCACTCCAAGGAGTCGCACTTTACTCATATCTAAGGGCGACCATTGGATCGACTTTCGTTGCGCGGCGCGCAGGTAAGTAGCAGGCCAGCAGCGCCACAGCGATCAATCCCGCCGAAACACTGACAAGTGTCGTCACGTTGTTTGGCGCGACACCAAACAGCAACGTGCTCATCAAACGTGAAAGAGCAAACGACGCCCCGAGACCGATCGCGACGCCGACACCAACCAGAATCACGCCCCTGCTCATGATCATCCGGAACACATCGCGTCGTTGTGCACCGAGTGCGACACGAATTCCAATCTCACGCGTGCGACGCGCGACCGAGAACGTCAACACACCGTAAAGCCCGAGCGCCGTGAGCAATGTGGCCAACACGCCGAAAGCTGCGGTGAGCCAGGTGACGAGCCGTTCCTGAACTAGCGACTCGTCAATCTCAGTTGAAAGAGTCTTGATGTTGTAGAGCGGCAGGTGTGGATCGATCGCCTTGAGTTGTTCGCGCAACTGCCCCGCAACTACATCCGGCGAGGTCAAAGTCTTAACGTGTAGCGTCAGACCTGTGAGTTGCTTCTCCTGCATCGTTGGCACGTAGAAATGACGGCGCATGTTCTCGCGCAAGTTGATGTATTGCGCGTCCTTGACCACGCCGACGATCGTCATGTCCGGCACATCTTCAAGTCCGATGTGTTTTCCGAGCACGTCCGTGGTGCCGAAGTAGTGCTTCGCCATCTTCTCGTTGATGATGATGACTTTCGGAGCACCAATGCGATCGCGATCGTCAAAGTCGCGGCCCGTCACAAACGGAATCTCGAGCGCCTTGAAGTAATCGTTGGAAACCCATGTGGCATCGCACGTCATTCGTTCGCCTTCGCGCGGCGTGTATCCTTCGACGACGACACGTATTTGATCCCAACCACCTGAGATCGGCGAATCGGTGGCGACGCTCGCGAACTTCACACCCGGCATCGCCCGCGTCTTTGCGAGCAATTCATCATAGAAAGCAGTTGAGCGCTCCTTCGTATAACCGTTGAGCGCGGGATTCACGCTTGCAAGCAGCACGTTCTCTTTTCCGAAACCGGTGTCGAGCGCACGAAGGTTCTGAAGTGTCTTGAGTAACAGTGCAGCACTGACCAGCAGCGGCAACGAGAGTGCGACCTGGACCAGAACCAAACCGCTGCGCAAACTCAAGAGCCTGCCGGCGGAAGTGAAACTTCGAGATTCGGATCGCAATCCCGGTGCAAACACCTGCCGGGCAGCCTGAATGGCTGGAGCGAGGCTAAACGCGAGCCCGATGACGAGCGAAACCACGAGAATGAACGCATACAGACGCCAATCAAATGACGCGTTAAGATTCTGTTTGAAGTCAGGCGGGATGAACGCAATCAAACCCGCTTTGATCCAGAGAGCAATAAACACACCGAGCGCTCCCCCAATCGCGGCGAGCACAACACCTTCTGTCAGCCACTGTCGCAACAGACGCAAGCGACCAGCGCCTAACGCAAGTCGAACGGCAGTCTCCTGCGCGCGGACAGTCGCTCGCGCGAGCATCAGATTCGCGAGATTCGCGCAAAGGATCAGCAACACCGCGCAGGTCGCGCCAAAAAGAAGTAGCAACGAAGTCTTGAGCTCGGTTTGCAAATGTCTCAGTCCCTGATCGCCCGGCAACGCTGCGATTCGACCTGTAAGAAATCGTTCCCGATTAAAACTGGAATTACTTGCAGACAACTGGTCCGCTTCCATCTGTCGAATCTGCTGATAAGTAACGGCAAGTGACGCCTGGGCCTGTGCGGCGGTGACATCAGCTTTTCGTCGCGCCACCACACTTAGCCATTGATGACGACGGCTCGTGAGACGCGTTGGCGGAAGCGGATTGAAGACGGGCGTCATCATCAAAGGCACGCGCACATCGGGATTGTTCGCGAGATCGAGCCCGTAAAATCCCGGCGGCGTTACACCAAGCACCGTGAGTGGTGTTTCGTTAACGAGGATCGTCTTGTCGATGATGCTCGGATCTTTGTTGAACCTTCTTTCCCAGAACGAATAACTCAACACCGCGACCGGATGTGCGCTGGGTGTGCGATCGTCGTCCTGAGTAAAAAACCTTCCAGCCCACGGACGAACTCCGAGCACTTCGAAAAAGTTTCCACTGACCAGCTCGCCATGAACGCGCTCGGTCTGATCGCCATAGGTGACGTTCATCTGCGTGCCACCGCGCGCGATCACTCCCGTAAAAACGGAGTTACGATCGCGCAGGTCCTGATACATCGAGTAGGAGAATGCGCCATCGATGTCTGGAGCGTCTTTCGGATCGTACGCCGACAGCACCACGAGCTGATCGGGATTCGCCACCGGCAGGCTTTGAATCAACACCTGATCGAGAAGCGAGAAGATCGCAGCATTGGCACCGATACCGAGCGCAAGCGTGAGCACCACCACACTCGCAAACGCAGGATTCTTCGCCAGCATGCGGATCGCATAACGAATATCAGTGAGCATCTCTTCTCCAATCCGTCCTATCCGTGCTACTCATATCTAAGCGCAATTAATGGATCGACTCTTGTAGCCCGCCGCGCCGGTAAGTAACACGCAGCTACACCCACAATCGTCAATCCCACTCCAACCGCAACAAACGTCGCCGTATCAGTCGTCGAAACTCCAAACAGCAAACTCGACATCAAACGCGTGAGCGCAAACGCGCCACCCAATCCAATCACCAGTCCTAACAACACCAGCCTCATTCCCTGCCCCATAAACAACCGCAGCACGTCGCGTGTCCCTGCGCCGAGTGCCATGCGAATGCCGACTTCTTGGGTGCGTTGTGAAACCGAGTACGAGAGCACGCCATACACGCCCGTCACTGCAAGCGCCAGCGCAAGCACGGCAAATACTGAGAACAGGATCGCATTGAAACGCCGCGTTGAGCTCTCGCGCGCCAGTACGTCCTCGAAGGTCGCAACCTCTGCGATCGGAACATCCTTATTAACTGCCTGTACGGCGCGTTTGACTGTCGCAATCAATCCCTGCATATCGCTCGTCGAAGATCGGATCAGAAGCATCGGATTGGGTTGCGGCATTCGCCCCGACGGCGTGTATATCCGGATTAGCGGTTTATCTTCCGAGCCGTAAGTGCGCACTTCCGGAACGACGCCGATCACTTCATGCCAGGTGGGACTGTCGTACGCGATACGCTTGCCGACCGCGTCTTCATTCGGCCAAAAACGACGCGCAAGATTCTCATCGATCAGGAGCACGGGTTTACCCTGCTCGTCTTCTTCTTTCGTAAAAGTACGCCCACGCAAGATCGGAATCTTCATCGTCTGAAAGTAATCAGCGGTCACGATTGACCAATCGACGTTGAGCAATTCGTTTTTGTCGGGCCGGCGATAACCCTCAACCGCAATGTCTGTTTGCCAGCCATTGCTGATCCCCGGAAGCCCCTCTGTCAGCGTCGCCTTCTCCACACCTGGCTGCGCCTTTACTGACGCTAAAATCTGGTGCAGGAATCGACTGAGCTCTTCAGGTTTGCGGAAGCGGCCCTGCGTAATTCTCAGTTCCATTGTGAGGACGTTATTCGCATCGAATCCGTTATCCGAATTAAGCAGTCGCATCAAACTTTTCACCATTAATCCCGCGCCAACCAGCAATGCGACGGAAAACGCAACCTCCGCGACCACCAAAGTGCTGCGCAGTCGCTTGCCCTGCGCGTCCGTCATGTTTGAACCACTGACTTTAAGTGTTTCCTGTAGATCAGTTTTAGACGAACGAAGGGATGGTAAGACGCCGAAGACAATTGCCGTAATCAGCG
>DASTVU010000468.1:0-2690 GCA_035758935.1 Pyrinomonadaceae bacterium
TCTGTGTGCAAGCCCGCTCCCGATTGTTATCTTGCGGGTCTGATGAAGTTGAATGAGAAGCGGCAGCACGAACGAAAGCTTCCGCTGCTGGCATCAGAATGTTTGGCGATCGAAGATTCACCTCCGGGTATTCAGTCGGCGCGCGCGGCAGGGATGCGGACGTTGGGAATCACGAATACCGTGCCGGCGGCTGCGTTGCGGGAAGCCGGGGCTGATGTGGTGACGGCTAGTTTGGCTGACTGGACGGTTGATGCGGTTAAAAGACTTTATTGATCTTGGATCTTTATTGATCTTGGATCTTTGTACTTGGTGCTTTGTTATTTGAGGGCACAAAGCACAAAGCACAAAGTACAAAACACAAAGTACTAAGCACAAAACACAAAGCACTCAACATGAGCTTCCTCGACATCCTCCATCTCGCGCTTCGAAATTTGCGGCAGGCAAAGCTGCGCGCGATCTTGACGACGATGGGCGTCATCGTTGGCGTTGCGGTGATCGTGACGATGATGTCGTTCGGTCTCGGACTTCAAAGCAACATGCTCGCGCGGTTCAAAGCGCTCGACCTCTTCAACGAGATACAAGTCTTCGGACGCGGTCTTAGCAATCTCGCCGGTCTCGATCGCGGAGGTCGAAGAGATGAAGGTGAACGTGGGGGCCGCCGCCGCGGTGCACCAACCCGTATTCTCGACGACGCAGGCATAAAAGAGATTGCCGCGATTAAGGGAGTCGCGTACGTCGAGCCGGCCGTGAATTTCGGCTCCTATGTTCGGGCCAACGGCAAATTGCTCACTCAGACCATCGGTGGCGCGAACATTCCCAACGCCGCAACTCGTTTCCAAACTTTCGCAGCCGGAAAAATGATTTCGTCGCCCAGTGCCGATGAGGCTGTAGTTTCAGAACGATTCATTCGCGATTTTGGTTACGCGAAGCCTGCCGATGCGGTCGGTCAGACACTCGAATTGCTCGCGCCGCCTTCGGATAACAAACAGGAAAAGGACGAGGCGGAGGAAGAAGAGACGCCAAACTTCTTCGGCATTCCTTTAGACGATCCCGGGCTCGACGAATCAAGTGCCGATCTCGAAGTTAAAAAATTTCGCATTGCCGGCGTTCTCAGCACTGAGATCAAAGAGGGAGCTGGGCAGGGCGGTTTGCGTGGGATGATGCCCGGCGCAGGGATTTATCTTCCGTTGCAAATGGCCCATCAATGGACCATTCAGCATCGCGGTCCGATGAGTCAGGTGGAACTCGCACTCGCGCGTGCAAGCGGCAACCTTGGTGAAGGTCAAACAGAAGGTTACGACCGGGCTGTCGTGCGTGTTGAAGATCCCGTGCAATTGACCGAGGTACGACAGAAGATTACCGAGCTAGGATTCTCGAGTTTCTCGATCGTGGATGAGATCGATCAGATTCGGACGGTGTTTCTCATCATCGACTCTGTGCTTGGTTTACTCGGTGGGATCTCACTGCTGGTGGCGTCGTTTGGAATCGCAAACACGATGATCATGTCGATACTCGAGCGCACGCGCGAGATCGGAATCATGAAAGCGATCGGCGCCGAGGATCGTGAGATCAAGTTGATCTTCTTTGTCGAGGCGGCGGTGATCGGAGTGGTGGGTGGAGTTGTTGGGGTGTTGGTTGCGTGGGGAATTGACGGCCTCGCGAACCGCCTCGCTTATCGATTCATTCTCAAGCCGCAGGGCGCGTCGTTTATCGATTTCTTCTCGATGCCGATCTACTTGTCGCTGGGAGCGATCTTGTTCGCCCTGATCATTTCGATCCTCGCCGCGCTGTATCCTGCTTCACGCGCAGCGAGAATCGATCCGGTTCGTGCCCTTCGCCACGATTGATAGCCACAAAAAGGCACAAGAAAACACAAAACTGATTTGGAAAACTAATTTGTGTTTCTTGTGCCTTCTTGTGGCTCTATCCGTTAAGTGGCTTTCCGCAGCGATTACAGAATCGCGCTGATGGATCCTTCTGTGGCGCGCCGCACGACCCACAGCTCGCCGCAACTTTGAGATTAGCTCCGCAAGACGAACAGAAATCCGCACCCACACTGTTCGCACTGCCGCATGTACCGCAACGTCCTGGAAGTGGCGGCACATAGCTGCCTGCTTTGCGTGTGATGTGATCTTCGATTATCTTCCAAGCGTCTTCTGTAAGTTTGTATTGCCAGTATGCGCCGAGTGCCGCCAACGCGAGTAGAGGCGGAAAGGCGATGACCCCGACAGCAGCGACGGCGGCTTTGTCGAACCACTTCTGCATTCCCATCTCTACGCGTGTGCCCCCGGACTCCGATGTGATCTTGATCGTGAGCGCCGAGGAGAGGCCCGTCAGATCGCGTAAGGTGCTGGACTTGCGCGCCTGAAAAACGCTGGTGGTCGACACCTGAAACGCCTGCACTTCATACTCGCTGTCAAAAAGATTTCGCAGTTCCGTGCTGAGCGAGGGAACGTCTACTTCAACCCCCGGATAGTATCTACTGTCCATCTATGCTTCCTTTCAGTGCGAACTCGCGTTCATTGTACGGTAATCACTGGCCCGGAGTTCATCGCAAACATGTCAACTATACTAATTCGTAACACGCTTGTCTTTTTACTCGCGTGCGTGGTGGTTCTTAACGCAGCCGCGCCGATCGCGTTCTCGCAAAATTCAACTGCAATTGATGGGTTTAGTCCCAATCGCGTCGC
>DASTVU010000469.1:0-3530 GCA_035758935.1 Pyrinomonadaceae bacterium
AACAACAAGAAGCTGAATTATGAGATTGCGGCCCAGTATCCGCAGTTGACCGGCGGCAACAATCCGAACCTCGAAAAGTTTAACCAGGCGGCACGTGCGGCAGTAACAAGGAAAGTCGCCGGCTTTAAGAAAGATATGACGCCGGAAGAAGGCGAGAACACCGAGGAAACTCGTCCCGAAGATTCGATGGGCAGCGATCTTACGATCAGCTACACGGTGGCATTGGCCCAGGACGACCTGGTGAGTATCGATTTTGAAGTCAGTAGTTATTTCCAGGGCGCTGCGCATCCGAATAGCTATTCAGACACGCTCAACTACGATCTGAAAAACGGGAAGGTGCTGAAACTCGCGGACCTCTTCAAACCTGGCGCGAAGTATCTTCAAGCCATCGCAAACTACTGCATCGCCGATCTCAAGAAGCAAGCGACGGAAAAAGGGTTGTTGGCTGAGGAAATTGAGAAGGGTGCGGCAGCAAAAGCGGACAATTACCTGGGCTGGACCATAACGAAGAAAGGCCTCGGCATCGATTTCGATTCCTACCAGGTTGGCCCATACGCCGCCGGTCCGCAATTTGTCCTGGTGCCTTATTCGAACCTGAAAGACCTCATTAACCCCGATGGACCAATTGGTCAATTCGCAAAATAAATCCGTCTACGAGCCGTGTAAATCCGTGGCCGAAACATGGCCGAAGTAGAACGCCAGCAGAGACGCCACAAGCATGATCGCGGATCCAGTCCAGAACGTGACGAACAACGACTGGTCGCTCATGTAGTGTGGAACACCGTCAGCGCCGAGATGCGCGATCGAACTACTGATCAGCAATGCGGCCAAAGTCGGGCCAACCGCGCGCGCCAGGCTCGCCGTAGATTGCGTCACGCCTAAAACGACTCCCTGTTGCGCCGGCCCGGCACTCTTTGAAGCAAGACTCGTCAGTGCCGGAGTAGCAAGCGAGTTGCCCATCGAAAAGATTCCGCCGCCGATCAGTAGCGCTCCCAATCCGCCCGCCGCTGGTCCAACAAACGGCACCGCAAACAAACTGATCGCGAAACAGAGGGCGCCGAAGATCACGAGTGGAATCTCGCCAAAACGTTTTACCAGTCGTCCGATCAATCCGCCCTGAATGATTACTGCAATTAGCCCGACATACGCGAAGAGATAACCCGTGTGCTGTGCGTCGTAACCAAAACGAAACATCGTGTAGAGCGAAAACGACGTCGTCATGATTGAGAAAGCGACGATGAACAGGAAATAGATAACCAGCACAAAGGCCAGTTTCGGTTGTTTCAAAGAAGCGACGATGTGACCCAGGCTGCGACCACCCGCAGCAGAGTGTTTCGCGGGATGATCCGCCGTAACAGTTTCAGGGAGCGTGAAAAAGAGAAGGATCGCATTCGCAAAGCAGAGGGCCGCTGCGAAAAAGAATGGCACGTGAATGCCCCAGTGACTCAAAATCCCGCCGATCGCTGGTCCAAAGATGAATCCGAGACCAAAAGCAGCGCCGATCAAACCCATGCCTTTCGCACGATTCTCTTCCGTTGTGACGTCGGCGATGTAGGCCTGTGCTGTCGAAATGTTTCCGCCTGTGATGCCGTCGAGAATACGACCGATGAAGAGCATCCAGACGGTGGTGGCAAGTCCAAGGACCAGAAAGCCAATTCCGGTGCCGATGATCGAAAGCAGTAGGACCGGTCTGCGGCCGTGCTTGTCTGACAGACCACCGAGAATCGGTGAGAAGATCAGTTGCATGATCGAGTAGGAGGCGAAGAGCAAACCGACCGTGCGCGGTGTCGCGTTGAACGCCGTGCCTTCAGCGTAGAACGGCAGCACCGGAATGACGATTCCGAAACCGACGAGATCGATGAAGACGGTCGTAAAGATGACGATGAGGGGCGAGCGCCGCATTGTTTTTGGTTCTTAGTGCTTAGTACTTAGTAATTTGTTCTTTGTAAGACAACCAAGCACAAAGTACCAAGTACAAAGCTCGAAGTTACCTTCTTCCTCCGCTAAGAGCTTTGTCGATCGATGCTTGGCCGCCGCCTGAGATCAGCAGTCCCAGCGCCATCGCGAGCAGCGCCAGTGGATATTCGTATCCGCGGTTTGAAGCAAAGAAGCCGCCCGGCAAGTGCACTCCCACCACAGCCGTCAGCATCGTGCACGCAATGAAGAACGCTCCCACACGAGTCAAAAAGCCGAGACCGACGAGCAAACCACCAAGCAGTTCGGAAAGCGCCGCGGCTGCGAGCCAGAGCCATGTGGGTCGCATGAAGCCAAACGGCGTGTTGCCGTCAATGAAAGTCTTGAAACCCGGTCCGTTGAAGCTGCCCAGCACTTTTTGAGCGCCGTGCGCAATCATCACTGCTGCCAGGCCCAGGCGAATCGGGAGAGTAAACCACGTTGCAGAGGTCGCAATCAGTCGTCTAAACATCTTTTCTCGTGTTCCTGATCTTGTTTCAGTAGAGCGGGGGAGATAGTAACAGTAACCTTGCCCGGATCGCACCGCTTCGTAGTAACATTCAATCGCACGTGTCATCAACTTCTCGAAAGATGTTTACCGAATGCACAGACGCCGAATAGTGGGCGCCGCTGCTCTTTTGCTCGTTCTTCAGTTGCTTGCGGCCGCACAGACGACGCCGGTCGACATATCGTTCACCGTGGCCATGCCGCGGCCACACACGCACTTATTCGAAATCGACATCGCAATCAAACGAACCACAAACGGTCCGCAGGAAGAGCGGCTCGTGATGCCCGTGTGGACGCCCGGCTCTTACATGGTGCGCGAATTCGCGCGTCACGTGCAGGACTTCGCCGCGGCCGACGCATCCGGCCAGCCGCTGAAATGGGAGAAGACAAACAAGGACACCTGGCGCGTGATCACCAACGGCGCCCGCGAATGGCATGCGACTTATCGTGTCTACGCAAACGAACTATCGGTGCGCACGAGTGAATTGAACTCGAGTCATGGATTCTGGAACAACGCGAACCTCCTGATGTATCTCGAAGGTTTTCTCAAGAACCCTTCGACCGTGCGCGTGCTGGCGCCCGATGTTTGGAAAGTGGCTACTGGTTTACCGGTGGTTCTCGGTCAGAAAAATACTTTCCGCGCCGAGAACTTCGACGTTCTTTACGACTCACCTTTCGAAGCCAGCAATTTCAAAACTCTGGTATTCAACGTCAAAGGTGTTCCGCACCGTATCGTGATCGACGGTGAAGGCAACTACGATCCGGAACGGATGCGACTCGACGTGCAGAAGATCGTTGAAACGCAAGTGGCGTTGATGGGCGAGATTCCTTATCGCGACTACACCTTCATTCTTCATTTGCGATCAAACGCCGGTGGCGGCCTCGAACATTTGAATTCCACCGCGCTCGGTTATCCGCGTTTTGGTTTCCGCATTCGAAGCGGTGACCGCGCGACTTCCGCTGCGCCGAATGCTTCTGAAACAACTGAACGCGACTATCGCGGCTTTCTCTCGCTCGTGTCTCACGAGTTCTTCCATCTCTGGAATGTGAAGCGAATTCGTCCCGACGCG
>DASTVU010000470.1:0-5564 GCA_035758935.1 Pyrinomonadaceae bacterium
AGTGCCGCATTGGATCTTAGGCATCGACGTCCACTACTTCGCCTGGCTTCCGGAGCACTTTCCGTCCGCGTTGTTCGGATGGCGCGCCGGCCGGCTTACCGAGCCAATGACGGGACGGGTAGTTATGAAAGCGATTCGAAGTGGTTTGATAAAGCGCATGCCCGAGGTGAGTCGGTATGACGGGTGGAAGGTTGAGTTCAGTGATGGTCAACAACTCGAGCCCGACCTGATCGTTTTCGCTACCGGGTTTGGGTACGCGAAGGAACATTTGAAAGAGGTTGTTAATCTTGACCCTGACGGCCGACCGTTAGTCAAAAACTGCGAGAGCACGCGCACGAATGGAGTCTTCCTACTCGGGTATCGCTTTGGCAGAACATTCGCTTCGCCATATCTACGCGGAATTGCGCGTGATGCCGAATACATCGCCAAGCGCATCGCAAATGAGAGACGATGAGGTCAGTACCGTAACGAGGTCCAACAATGAATCTTGAGGCAAAGATATGAAGGCAGTTCGCGTGAAGGGGTTTGGAGGAGTGGACCAGCTCGAATTTGTCGAGTTGCCGGATCCTGAGCCGAAGCCGGGACAGGTGCGAATACGCGTCGAGGCGTGTGGCTTGAATTATGCCGACGTCATGCAGCGTGAGGGACTTTATCCAAATGGCCCAAAACCACCATTCATTCCCGGCGCTGAGGCCGCGGGTGTCGTGGAAGCCGGCGACTTACTGCCTGCCGGTTCGCGCGTGGTGGCAATGTCCGGAAGTGGTTGTCATGCCGATCGTGTTTGCGTTTATGCGGCTGCGTGTATGCCGGTTCCCGACTCGATGACGTTCGTCGAAGCTGCCGCCTTTCCGGTTCAGTATCTGACTGCGTATCACGCTCTCACGACGGTTGGCAGAGCCGAGCGCGGTGAAACAGTTCTGGTCCATGCAGCAGCGGGTGGTGTCGGCACCGCTGCGATACAGATCGGGAAGTTGCTTGGACTGCGTGTGATCGGCACCGCTTCGTCGGAGGAGAAACGAAACAAGGTGCTCGAGCTTGGCGCTGATGAGGCGTTGAGTTATGACGAATTCGACCAGAAGCTGAGCGGCAAAGATGCGCCAACTGTGATACTCGAAGCGGTCGGTGGAGACGTTTTTCGTCGCAGCCTCGCGATCCTACCGTCTTTCGGAAGGCTCGTCGTTTATGGCGCCGCGAGTAAGGATGTGCAACCGATCGACACTCTCAAAGTACTATTTCGTTCACAGGCGGTATTAGGACTGCATCTGAGCGCGATCTTCGAGCGACCTGCATTATTGAGTCGTTCGCTCGCGTCGCTAATCGAATGGATCTCGCAGGGGAAACTAAAAATGCAGGTGGGCCACGTTCTGCCACTCGCACAGATCGCTGAAGCTCACGAGTTGATGGCCAGTAGAAAGAGTTATGGGAAGATAGTACTTAGTACTTAGTACTTAGTACTTAGTGCTTGGTGCTTGGTGCTTGGTGCTTGGTGCTTGGTGCTTAGTAGGAGGCAAGATTCAAAGCACAAAGCACAAAGTACAAAGCACAAAGAACTAAGCCCAATACAACAATGTTTTATCGCCTCACAGACTATGTGCACTTTGCCCGCATGTACGGACGCAATCGTCGCCGGCAGCGCGTCTGGGGAGAGTTGTATGAGCATGCGGTTCGTTCGCAATCTTTCAAGCTTCCGCTAGCGACCGTGGTCCAACTCATTCCGACCGAAGCGTGCAATCTTCGTTGTCCGTTCTGTAATCAGTGGGGTGAAAACGGTTACTTCTTAGATGGTGTTCGTCCCGTTCAACACATGGACGAAGGAGCATTAACCACACTTATGCGCGGTCTCTCGCCGCACGATTCGCTGATCAGCGTTCATGGTGGCGAACCGTTTGTCTACAAACACATCGACACCTTGCTCGAGTTACTGCGCGAACGACAATTCGACGTCATCTTCACCACCAATGGAACACTGCTCAAACCGAGACTCAAGCAACTCGCGAAGATATGTAATCTGATGTTCCTCCTGTCGATAGATGGAGATGAGCCGGCGCACGACAAAGTGCGCGGGAAAGGAACTTTCAGGAAAGCGCGAGAAGGAATGGCAGAGTTGTTTGATCTGCGGCGCCAGCTCGGCTTGCCTTTGCCGGCGGTGATCATCAGCTCGGTGGTTTGCGAATGGACAACGGAAACGCTCGAAAAGATCTACGATGTTGCGCGCGACTTCAACGCGTTAGCGATCAACTACAACTTTCGCTGGTTTCTCACGGAAGATGTGGGCCAGGCTTACGAGCGCCATCTGCAACATGAGTTCGGAGTGAAGTCGAGTGGTGCCTGGCATGGTTGGGTTTCCGCTAATCATGAGAAACACGACTACAGCAGCGTGGCGGCCGCGCTCGCTCGCGTGTTGAAGAACAAAAGACGCCTTTCACGTCCATTTGTTTTTACCACTCCGAGCCAGTTGCGTGGCTCCGATTATCAAACCTACTTCACCGACTATCTCAACACCTTCGGCAACGAGAGTTGTTTCATGCCGTATTACTGGGCCCGAATTCATGCCAACGGCGAGTTGATCTTTTGTCCCGGCCATCCCGATATCATCGCCGGCAACGTCTTCCGCGATGGCTTGCTCAATGCGTTCAATTCTGACATGGCGATCAAGTTTCGCAAGCACATGCTCACGAATCGTCTGCCAATCTGCAATCGTTGCTGCGGCCTGTATATGACTAATCCCGCGCGGCCCGCCGAACAAAAAGCGAGAGGGCGTCTCGGTTTACCCAAACAAGTCAACACTCATTGGCCGGAGGTGCTCTCATGATCACTCTCATCGTCCTGTTAATTGCAACGGTCGCAAAGGAGTAATGAACCACCGATACACTCCACGCGACTACCTCCACTTCGCTCGCTTCTACTGGCGTGGGCGCCGGCGGATGCAACGGTGGGGCCGGGACTTTGAAGCTTCTGTACGCGATGGAAGTTTTAAGCTCCGAGCCGCGGCGGTGGTCCAACTGATACCGACAGAGGCCTGCAACCTGCGCTGTGCGTTCTGCAACCAGTGGGGCGACGCGGGCTACTTTCTCGCGGGCTCACGCAAAGTCGAAAGCATCGACCCAGACGCGATCACCTCGTTAATCCGCAAGCTATCGCCGCGTGATTCGATGATCAATGTTCACGGCGGCGAACCTTTCGCTTACAAGGAGATCGATACCTTATTGACTGCACTCGCGGAACGTGATTTCGATGTGCTGATCACGACTAACGGGACGTTGATGAAGAATCATCTGCAGGCAGTGGCGCGGATAAAGAATCTCGCGTTCATCCTCTCAATCGATGGCGACGAAGTGACTCACGATCGTGTGCGTGGCCCAGGCACGTATGCACGCATCACCGAAGGACTGGAATTGCTATTTGAAATGCGTCGCGAGCTCAGACTTCCCGCGCCACTCGTCGTCATGAGCACGGTCGTTTCCGAATGGACCGCGGACGTTATCGAGCGAGCTTACAGCACCGCACGCGAGCTGGGTGTGTTCATGCTCAATTACAACCTGCGCTACTTCATGCCTGAGAGCGCCGGGCTGGCCTACGAGAAACATTTGGCAGATGAGTTTGGCCTCAAATCATCAGGCGCGTGGCGGGGTTGGATTGCGCCGAGTCATGAGCAGCACAATTACGACGAAACAGTCACCCGCCTGCGACATTTGCTCAGACGGAAGAGATTCAGATTTCTGCCACCGTACGCGGTCTCCGGTCCGAGTCATTTGCGCGGAAAAGATTTCGATGAGTGGTTTTCAAACTATCTGAACACGTTTGGCAACGAAAGTTGCTTCATGCCGTTTTACTGGGCCAGGATCCATGCCAACGGTGATCTGATCTTTTGTCCGGGACATCCTGACGTTATTGCCGGGAATGTTTTTCGCGATGGTTTTATGGAGTCTTTCAATTCCGAGATGGCGGTTAAATTTCGTAAGTACATTCTTTCGAATCGAATGCCGATCTGCAATCGTTGTTGCGGGCTCTATATGACCAATCCTGCTCGTAAGTTTGAGCAGAAGGCGCGACGGAATCTTGGATTAGGGAAGGAAGTGACAGTCCATTATCCACAGATTACACAGATAAAATCTGCGTAATCTGTGGATTCTGTTTCAGTCTTACCTCACGCACTGACGCGGTCGCATGACGTTCGCGAAGATATAGTTCGCGACGTTACGGCCCACTGACTGACCGGCGACGTTATCAAACGTGAAATGAATACCTCCGTAAACACGCGCACGTTCTTGTTCGTTGGCCATTGCTCCGAACCCAGCGTACGAACGCGTCGCACCGTTTGGTCCTTCCCAGGTATGCTGGAACGAAATATCGTCACGCCCAAAGAACAGCCCGAGAATCGTCGATTGCGAAGTGCCGATAGCCGCCATGTTTCCTGCATAACTCGGATACGGCGGAGCGGTTATTAGCGACGACCATGCCGGATCGCCCGTCGTGTTTGCATTACCGTCTTCGTCCGCACGTCGAATCGCACTCACCGGCCGCCAGAGTCCGTAGTAGAACTTGCTGGCAAACGTAGTTTGCAATGCGTCGTGAAGCGAGAAGTTGATAAGCGCAAACAAGCGCGCCTTTTCGACAGTCGTGATATCACGAGACGTCGCTACCGTACGCGCAACGTTGTTCCAAACAAACAGGAAGTTTGTCGGCGTACCAACACCCGCCCACAACTGAGCGACGTGCGTTTGATCCGCTGTGCGAGTAACACTAGTCGCCGATCCGAGTTCTTTTACTTCGTTTAAATCGGCGGCGTAAGTAACACTCGTCAATGGCGGTGGCGGACTGGGTCTAAACTGAGTTCCCGAAATAATTCCAAACGGAATTACTGAAGGATAGTGTGTGAACGTAGCTGAACCAGGCACCGGCTGCCAGTTACCCGGAGTTGCCGGCAGACTGTACGCCGGCGGTGTTACGTTCCAGCCGTCGTTCGCGCGAGCCGCAAGCATCTGCTCGGCCACGATTTGACCGACTCGAATTCCTTGTTGCGCCCGGTTTTCATCAATTCCCTGAAGCGAAATCGCCAGCTCCGTGTCGAAGATCGCGGCACGCGTTGGATACAAGCCCACCAGAACGTCGTGAGCTGCCTGTGCCGCCGCAGCTTCGATCGAAGCGTTTTGCGAGCCAGGCACGTCAGTTAAGTAAGAAGTGTAACTACCGTCGATGGAATTGACGGCGTCGAACATCGCCGCGTGCATGATTGCGTAACTGCGCACGGGCATAATGGTTGCGGGTTGCTGCCCCGGCGTGCGGACGGTTTCCATCAACACGCGGTTCCATTGCAGAATGACGTCTTCCTGCACGAAGGGCAGATTGTTGTTAAGCGCCCAGGCTGTTGTCTGGGTGCAGATTAAGATCGCCGAAGTAAGAATGCTTTTTAGAATTAGTTTCTGAGTCATCATAGTTTCCTTCTGTCGATAATCCAGCGTTAGAATGAGCGAGTTTTTGCGCCTTCCAATCCCTGCGTGAAAGGTCGCTCGCTCAACGGGTCCGGAAACTACGCGGTGGCGAGCGAAATGTACTTAGAAACC
>DASTVU010000471.1:0-2798 GCA_035758935.1 Pyrinomonadaceae bacterium
GCTGATGATGGTGGTGCGACAGGGAATGATGCTGACGTTGGTTGGCATCGCGATCGGACTCGTCGCTGCTTACATGTTGACGAAGTATCTCGAGAGTTTGACGAGCATGCTGTTCGGTGTTGAGCCGCGAGACCCGTGGACCTTTGCGGTGATCGCGGTGGGGCTGGGTGTAGTGGCGCTGGTTGCGTGTTTGGTTCCGGCGAGAAGGGCTACGAAAGTGGATCCACTCACGGCGCTCCGTTACGAGTAAGAGTTAACCACGGACGATACGGATCATGGAAACGATTTTCACGGATATTAGGTATGGGTTGCGGAGTTTGCTGAAACGGCCTGGGGCGACATTGATCGCACTCATGACATTAGCGCTCGGGATTGGTGTCAACACAGCAATCTTTAGTGCTGTCGATTCTGTTCTGCTGCGACCGCTGCCGTTCAAAGATCCTGACCGACTGGTCTCTATTTGGGAGCAGACGCTGCAATTGGGCATCAAGCAAAACGAGGTAGCGCCCGCCAACTTTTTTGACCTGCGCACTCAGAACCAGTCATTCGAAGCTATCGGTGCGACCGGGCCTCAAGATATTAATCTCACCGGTGATGGCGAGCCGGAACGAATCAGCGCGCAACTCGTCAGCGCAAATGTTTTTTCGATCCTGGGTGTCGAACCCGCTTTGGGAAGGACTTTTCTCGCGAACGAGGATCAACCCGGACAAGAGCACGTTGTTGTGCTCAGCCATGCGCTGTGGCAACGACGGTTTAATAGCGATCCGTCACTGTTGAATCGAAACATCACTCTCAACGGTGAAACGTTTACGGTCGTCGGAGTGATGCCACGTGGATTCTTCTTCCCTGAGCGCGAAGTCGAAATGTGGGTGCCGTGGGCCATGGGACCGGAACAGGCCAGCGGGCGTGGCGACCACTATCTCCGTTTAGTCGCTCGGATGCGACCCGACGTCACTGTCGAACGCGCGAATCAGGAACTCGAAGCCATCGGTGGACGTCTCGCTGCCGAATATCCCAGAACAAACGAAGGTCTCAACTTCATTTCACATTCATTACACCAGGACTACGTCGGCGATCTTCGTTTGCCGATCTTGATTCTGTTTGGCGCCGTTGGACTCGTGCTCCTAATCGCGTGTGCGAACGTTGCGAACCTGCTCCTCGCTCAGGCAACAAGCCGACGCAGGGAGATTGCGATTCGCATCGCCCTCGGCGCGCGGCGTTGGACCATCGTCCGACAACTGCTGGTCGAGAGTCTGTTACTGGCCGGCATCGGCGGCCTGCTGGGAGTACTCGTTGCGTTTTGGGGCGTTACAGGCCTCGCGCAGTTTCTTCCCGAGAGTCTTTCAAAACTACAGACAGTCACGGTCGACGCGCGAGTGTTCGTGTTTACGCTCGTTGTGAGCGCGCTCACAGCGATCATCTTTGGTGGTGTGCCCGCCTTGCTTGCCTCGCGGACCAGCCCGGGAGCGACGTTGAGTGACGTTGCGAGAGATGTGTCGGGCGGAACGTCAGGTCGTTTTGTTCGTCGTGTCCTCGTTGTTTCTGAAGTTGCGCTTGCAGTGGTGCTGCTCGTCGGCGCCGGATTGTTAATCCGCAGCTTTCAACGATTGCGGCAGGTCGACGTCGGATTCACGACCGAGAACCGGCTGACTATGAAAATGGTCCTGCCGATGCCGAAATACGTAAAAGCTGATGCGCGGCGCGCATTTTACGATCAAATGTTGCAGCGAGTGGAGGCGCTACCCGGTGTCGAAGCTGCGGGAATGATCACCGTGCTGCCGCTGTCGTTCAGTGGAATGAACTTCAGCTTCTCGGTTGAAGGCCGTACGTCCCCCAGCGATGTGCAACTGCCATTCGCGCTGTATCGGGTGGTAAGTCCGGGTTACTTCCCCGCGATGGGCATCACGCTTCAGCGCGGCCGATTGCTGGATGCACACGACTCTCCTGACTCACAGCCCGTCATCCTGGTCAACCAGCGTCTCGCGGAACAGTACTGGCCCAACGAAGAGCCAATCGGAAAACGACTCAAGATTGGACCAGTCGATTCGCCTAATCAATGGCTCACCGTCGTTGGCATCGTCAACAACGTCCGCCAGACAGGACTCTACGAACAGAAACACGAAATCTACGTGCCTTACGCGCAGGAGCGACGTGTCTTCATGGCGCCGCGGGATCTCGTCGTGAGTACGAAAGCAGATCCTGGATCAGTAGTTGGTGCAGTGCGCCAGGCAGTTTGGTCCGTAGATAAGGACCAGCCGGTTTCTAATGTGCGGACGATGGACCAGGTGGTCGCCGCTTCGAGCTCGAAAGAGCGTTTCCAGTCGTTGTTGCTCGGTTTGTTTGCAGCCCTCGCGTTGTTGCTCGCGTGTGTGGGGCTTTACGGAGTGATCTCCTATGCCGTCGTTCAGCGAACGCATGAGATCGGAGTTCGGATGGCATTGGGTGCGAAACCTGTTGATGTGCTGCGGCTCGTCATCCGGCAGGGGATGGGATTAACCATTATTGGTTTGATCGTGGGAGTTGCGGTGGGGAGTGTAGTGACACGAGTTTTGGCGGACATGCTTTACGGCGTTGGCACGCGCGATCCGCTGACATTTGTCGGCGCTCCGTTGTTGCTGCTGGTAGTAGCTTTTCTCGCTTGCTACATCCCGGCACGACGCGCCACGCGAATCGATCCTCTTGTGGCGCTTAGATACGAATGAAAGGCTATCCACAGATTACGCAGAAATAATCTGCGAAATCTGTGGATTGATTGATCTTTATGAACACACTATTTCAAGACCTTCGCTACGGCGTAC
>DASTVU010000472.1:0-4373 GCA_035758935.1 Pyrinomonadaceae bacterium
ATCGTGTGCTCGTGCTTCAGGATGGGAATCGTGTGGGTGGACTTGGTTTTGAATCCGGCGATCACGCCGAACCCGTCGATGTACTGACGGCTGAACGAGTCGAAATCGTGAAAGGACCGGCAACGCTGCTCTACGGCAGCAACGCCATCGGAGGCATCGTTAACACGATTTCCGGTCACGATTCACCACACAAGGGATTCAACAGCTACTTCACCAGTCTTGGGAGTACGAATGGACCTCAGGGTGGCGGCAGTGCAGGCTTTGAATACGGTACGGATAAATGGCTGTTATGGGGAAATGCCGGCGGTCAGAGTTCGGGCGACTACAGCACTCCACTTGGCGAAGTGCGCAACTCGTTTTCACGAGAGATCAGCGCAGCCACAGGGTTTGGCTACTACGAGAAAAAGGCATTCTTCAGTTTTAACTACAACTTCAACAAGAGACGTTACGGCATTCCCTTTGACCCGAATGATCCCGCAGCGGAAGTAGTTGAACTCAATCCACATCGTCACAGCGTCGAGTTTCGCGGCGGCTTTCGTGAGACGGGCACGTTCATCGATGCCGGAACATTTTCACTGCAGTACAACAACTATAAGCACGCTGAACTCGACGAGATCACCGGTGAGACAGGCACTTCATTCAAGAACAACACGGTTCTTTACCAGGGGCTTTTTGATCAACGCAAAGAAGGCCATCTTTCCGGACGATTTGGTTTCTGGGGACAGCATCGTGACTTCTCAGCAACCGGTGAAGAAGCGCTGGCTCCGCCGACGACGCAAAATTCATTCGCGGTGTTTGGGCTGGAAAATTTGGACTACGAGCGCGTGTCGTTGCAGTTGGGCGGGCGTGTCGAAAACAATCGTTACAACCCACAGGTAACAGAGCTGCGTGGCATCCTGCCGGATAGAAGCTTCACTGGCTTCTCAGGAGCGGCAGGCATACGCATTGGCACGTGGAATAACGGTTCGTTCGTCGCAAATTATTCTCACTCCTATCGTGCGCCCTCGCTTGAAGAGTTGTACAACCTTGGTCCACACCGCGGGAACCTTGCGTTTGAAATCGGCAACCCCGATCTGAATCGCGAACTCGGAGACGGTCTCGACTTCGGTGTTCGACACTCATCCAAACGCGTCCGCTTTGAGGCTAATGGGTTCTATTACCACATCAGAGACTTTATCTTTCTTGCCCCAACCGGAGATGTCGAAGACGGTCTGAATGTAGCGGAATATGATCAGGGAACGACGCGCTATGCCGGTACGGAAGCACGGTTCGACACGGCCCTGCATAAGGCCATTTGGCTTAATCTGGGACTGGATTACGTCAATGCGAAGCTCACAGAAACAGATACTCCCCTGCCGCGCATTCCGCCCTTACGTGGTCGTGTCGGATTGGAATTGAGATATAAAGGACTGCTGCTGAACCCGGAAGTCGTGATGGCTAACCATCAGGATCGGATCTTTCCAACAGAATCGCCAACGGCCGGGTACGCGGTCTTCAACCTCTCCGGCTCATACTTGCTGGCGCGGCAACACCTGGCACATGTCATTTCCTTCAACTTCTTCAATGTGGGAGACACTCTTTATCGAAATCATCTCTCATTTATTAAGGATTTCGCCCCGGAAATGGGTCGGGGACTGCGAGTGACGTACACTCTACGGTTCTTCTGATAAGGATTTATCGGCGTTTATCCGCGTAAATCCGTGCCAGGAACACTTTTTTTCGAACTGCTACCCGACGAGGGACGTATGCTAGAATGCGTTTCGTTTCGCTCCCAACCCAGAGGATTTAGCCGTGAGCCTGGTCAAGATCATCGTTATCACGATTATCGTCATTCTCAGTATTCTGCTCTTCGGCCGTTTTTTTGTTTAGCCGAACGGCTGATGCTGCGTTTCGCGGTTCTTATTTCATTCCTCGCCTGTCTCGCCGTAGCAGGTCAACCCGTAACTATTCTGGCTCAGCAAAGCACGGATGACGACGACGTTGTTCGTGTAAATACCGACCTGCTCCTCTTTCCGATCCGCATTCGCGACAAAAAAGGACAGGCATTGGCAGGCCTGACTGAGCAGGACCTTTCACTCAAAGATCAGGACCAGGTTACGACCGGTGTCTATTTCTCTCGCGGCGCCGAGCGCGTAGCGATGTTGTTCGCGCTCGATCAGTCAGGAAGCCTGCGTCAAATCATCGAACAGCAACGGGAAGCGGCACTCGCTCTCTTCTCGCGATTCGGCGAGCGATCAAGCGTCGCCATCGTTCGCTTTTCCGATACCGCCACACTCGTCGCGCCATTCACGAAAGATCTAGCCAACGCACGCGCAGCCTTTAAATTCAGGGCAGGTCAGAACGCGCAAACAGCAATCTTCGATTCTGCTGCAACGGCACTCAAAGCATTTGACGATCTGACTCCGAGTCGAACTGAACGTCGCATCGTCGTGCTCATCAGCGACGGCCTGGACACACGTAGCCGGACCAGCGCCGACACTGTGATCGAAGCGGCACTCGAACAACACGTCTCCTTTTATGTGATTCACTTACCACTCTTCGAACCACGCGATGGACGGCTTGAAGTCAGACGTCCCTCGAAAGGCTTTAAGGAACTCGCAGAGAAGACCGGCGGCAAATATTTTCTTGTCGGCGACGCAAAGTCAGCACTCGCGCCGAAACCTACAGATCTCACGCCAATCTTTCAGGCTATCGAAGAGGATTTGAAAAGCCAGTACCTTTTGGGTTTCTATATAGCGGAAGCATCGCGCGACAATCGCAAACACGTTTTCTCTGTGAGTATGAAACCGGAAGGTGTCGAATACTCCGTAGGACGCCAGGGCTATTCGCGCACACACAAGTTCATGATCAATCTGCCCCCAAACGAAAAGAAAACTCCTAACTCTGATAATCCGCATGACTGAAACCAGCGACCTTCAGCTTCGACCGATTCGACGCGCATTAATAAGCGTTTCCGACAAAACAGGAATTGTAGATTTCGCACGCGAGCTCGCGCACTTCAACGTTGAGATCATCAGCACGGGTGGAACCGCGAAAGCCCTGCGCGACGCAGGCATCACCGTGCGCGACATCTCTGACATCACGGGCTTTCCGGAGATGATGGACGGGCGCGTCAAGACGCTCCATCCGCGTGTACACGGTGGTCTGCTTGCAATTCGCGACAATCCGGCGCACGTAGCCGCAATGCAGCAACACGGGATCGAGCCAATCGATCTGGTAGTTGTGAATCTGTATCCGTTTATGCAAACCATCATGAGCGAAGGCGTCACGAGGGAAGAAGCGATCGAACAGATCGACATTGGTGGTCCAGCGATGATTCGTTCGGCAGCAAAGAATGCCCACGATGTCGCTGTTGTCGTGGCGCCATCAAGCTATCAAAACATTATTCACGAGATGAAGAGTCGCGACGGCACATTGTCGCTCGCAACTAGAAAACGTCTGGCAGGTGAAGCATTCAAGCAAACCGCGATGTACGATCTCATGATTAGTTCTTATCTTTCTGAACAGGGAAAGCCAAATCCTTTCGGCGGCGGAGGTGGCATCGGAACCTTTGCGGGCGGCGGTGGCAGCGGCGGACGGCAAGAAATACCGGGGGACATTGCAGAAATATTTTCTACCGAGGAATTCGGAGGACGCTTACCCGACCGCATGTCATGGACGATCGGCAAGATTGCTGATCTCCGGTACGGCGAGAATCCACATCAGACGGCGGCGCTCTACCAAATGGCCGAAGGCAGTGGCGTAGCAAACGCCGAAGTGCTGTCCGGCAAAGAGATGTCGTTCAACAACTACGTCGATGCCGATGCAGCCTGGAATCTTGTCTCGGATTTTGATGAGGATGCTTGTGCGATCATCAAGCACACAAACCCTGCAGGCGTCGGTCTTGGAGAAACACCAGCGGAAGCTTACACAAAGGCGTTAGCGACCGATCCGGTTTCAGCCTTCGGTGGCATCGTGGCGTTCAATCGATCTGTCGACGCGGAAGCGGCTCAGGAGCTGGTCAAAATATTCACCGAAGTGATCATCGCACCCGAATACGACGCCGCCGCACTTGAGATCCTGCAATCTAAGAAAAACCTGCGCGTTCTTCGTTTGAAGGAACAGCGCGCCGGCCGGAGACTCGAATTCCGGCAAATCAGCGGTGGCATGCTGGTTCAAACCGCCGACGACCATAAGCTTAATCCGCTGGAACTCAAGGTTGTGAGCGCGCGACAACCTACAGACGACGAGATTCGCGCACTGTCCTTTGCATGGATTGTTTGCAAGCACACTAAATCAAACGCGATCGTCTACGCGCGAAACGGACAAACAGTTGGTGTTGGCGCGGGACAGATGTCGCGCGTAGATTCGGTGAAGATTGGCGCGATGCGAGC
>DASTVU010000473.1:0-2751 GCA_035758935.1 Pyrinomonadaceae bacterium
AACGGGAGCCGCACCTACTTTGTCGTCTTCGGCAGTGAAATCGCGCCCCATGAACGGCGTCGCGCGCATGATTTTGAAATAGTCGGCAGTGACCATCCGAGCGTCGAGAAATTCCGCCTCGCCGGAACCGGTCAGGTTCACGCCCCAGCCACGGAATATCGACATCGCTTCGAAGACCTGATTCCGCGCACGCCAATCGACGAACGTTGGATAGGACACCTGTCGATTCTTGATTTCCAATCCTGATTCATTCATCCAAACGAGGCGATCGGCCTCCGGGTACGGCAATGGCCTCAACAGCACCGCATTAATCACGCTGAACATCGCCGTGTTCACACCAATCCCAACCGCCAGCATCAACACCGCGAGCACGGTGAAGCCGGGATTCTTGCGGAACCATCGAAGGGCGTAGATTAGGTCCTGGACCATTGATCTCTCCAAGAACTATCCACAGATTTCACAGATTAGTTTTCTGCGTAATCTGTGGATGGCTTTTTATTCATATCGAAGCGCCACGAGTGGATCGACCTTCGTCGCACGTCGCGCTGGGATGTAGCACGCAATAAACGCCACCACCGTCAGCAGCACCGCAATCAGGCTGTATGTCAACGGATCGGAAACCTTCACTCCAAACAACATCTTCGAAAGACTGATCCAACTCTCGAGATATTTTGTGAGCACATAAGCACCAACCAGTCCCAGGATCACGCCGAGAATGACGAGCACCATTCCCTGCCACACGATCATCCTCAGCACGCTCGCACGACTCGCCCCCAACGCCATGCGAATGCCAATTTCGTGTGTGCGTTGCGAAACTGCATACGCCAGCACACCAAACAATCCGATCGCGGCGAGTTGTTGGGCCAGCACAGCAAACAGCGTCACGAGTTTGGCGAAGAGGCGTTCCATACGGAGGGTTTCGTCTGCCTGTTCGAGTTGCGTCTTGACATTCAATACCGGCAAGTTCGGATCGATCTCGCGCACGACACCGCGCACGCTGGCGATGATCGCTGACGGATCACCCGCAGTGCGCACTTCGAACACCGAACTGGACATCGGCGGCTCTTGTCGATACGACCCGTAGATGGTTGGTGGTATTTCGTCTCGCTGGCTGGTGTATTTCGCGTCTTTGCAGATGCCGATGATTTCGATCTCATCGGGCTTCGCAGTATCAAACGTGAACCGTTTGCCGATCGCATTTTCATTCGGGAAAAACTTGTTCGCGAACGCTTGATTGACCACTACAACCTTAGGTGATTTGACCGTGTCCTGCGGTCCAAACGTGCGTCCGGAAAGCAACGGGATTCCCATCGCCTCCAAAAAGTTTTCGCGCACTCTATGACGATACCCCTCACCACTGGATCTGATGCGGCCTTCGGAGTCAGGTGGCACGGACAAAGCAGCTCGCAGGTAGACACCGCTCGAGCTCGAACTCTGCGATAACAACGGATCGCGCGAGAACGTCACCGCTTGCACTCCCGCGACGTTTTCCAGTCGCTCGCTTATGTCCGTGTAAACCTGACGTAGCTTCTCGTCTTCGTAACCAATCAGGGCCGGCTCAATCTCAAACAGCAAAAGGTTCTGCGCGTTGAAACCTACATCGACGCGTTGCAGATTAAGCAATGTGCGCACGAATAAGCCCGCGCCCACCAGCAGCAACAACGATAGCGCTACCTGGACCACCACTAACCCGCGGCTCAAAAGTGAGCGATGAACAGCGCTCGAACTTCGTCCCGAGTCCTTCAGTGAGGGCGTTAGATCGACTCGAGTTGTGCGCCATGCGGGCGCGAATCCGAAAATGACACCGGTCAACAACGAGAGTCCCAGCGTGAAAGCGAGCACGCGCCAGTCAAGTCGCGGCTCGAGGACGCTCATCCCGCGGCCGCCCCACAGACTGACGGCAATTAATCCGTCCTTGATCCAAACCGCAAAAAGGATCCCGAGCAGTCCTCCCAGCAGCGCGAGCAACACACTCTCCGTTAGCAGTTGTCTTATCAATCGCCCGCGACTTGCTCCCAACGCCAACCGCAAACCGATCTCTTTTTGCCGCCCGGCTGCGCGCGACAACAGCAGGTTGGCAACGTTTGCACATGCAATCAACAACACCAGCCCAACCACGCCAAGCAACAGATACAGTGCAGGCGCGTAGGATCTGCGCCGGTACATCTCCCCCTGTCCGCCCGGATCTGCATAAAGCTTTGGATACTGCTTCGGATCCAGATCATTAATCGCATTGCCACCACGCGCCTTTACCGCCGCTTGCCGCGCTGCGCGATGTTCGAACACGGATTGGAGAAACGTATTCTCTAGCTGCCCCTGTGCCTGTTCAGCCGTGGCACCGGGTTTCAAACGACCCATAATGCGCAACCACCAAACGCCTGGACCACTCATGTAGGAGCGTTCCTTATCCACATATAATTGCGGTTCCATCGTCACCGGTATAGTTACGTCCTGCGTTGTACCGACGCCCATCGTGCCGTCGAAACCACTGGCAGAAACGCCAACAACGGTGAACGCTACGTTGTTGATGTTGATCTGTTTGCCAATCACGGAAGAGTTGCCACCGAAACGTTTTGCCCAGTACCGATGACTCAAGACAGCTACCGGTGGCGCACCGGCTTTATCATCGTCGTCGGTCAACAAACGGCCGGCCGCCGGCTGCACACCGAGCGCCGCGTAGTAGTTCCCGCTTACGGCTTGACCGCGGGACACCTCGGGCTGACCATCGACGCTGATGTTCATTCCCACGCC
>DASTVU010000474.1:0-2347 GCA_035758935.1 Pyrinomonadaceae bacterium
ATGCGAGCGAAGCATCTTGCAGAACAACATTCGCGGCAGAACGATGTCGTCTGCGAACTTCGTCTGACCGACACACTTCGCACGAGCATCGACTTTGCGGAAAGGCTTACCAACAATGTTCAGTTTCTTATCCACAGATTACACAGATATTATTCAAGGCCGTAGATGCTCTCTTTAGGTAATTCCGTTTCTTCGCCACGCATTTGAGCAGCGGCGAGCTCGACGGCCTCGTAGATTTTAATATATCCCGTACAGCGACAGAGATTTCCCGACAACGCTTCCTGAATCTCAGCGCGCGATGGATTCGGCGACTTCTTCAACAACTCCTCGGCCACGAGCAAAAAACCGGGCGAACAATAACCACATTGCGCTGCTCCGAGATCAGCGAACGTCTGCTGTAAGGGATGAAGCTCTGCGCCGTCAGCCATTCCCTCGATCGTCTTCACTTCACGACCTTCAGCGTCAAGACCGAGCATCAGGCAGGAAAGAATCGAACGTCCATCGACGAGCACCGCGCAGGTGCCACACTCACCGAGTTCGCAGCCGTGTTTCGTGCCGGTGAGATTCAGATCCTCACGCAAAACTTCGAGCAGCGTCTTGTGCGGTGCGAAGGCGACCTCTGTTTGTTCGCCGTTGAGTGTGAAACGGATGTGCTTCTTACTGTGGAGCGGCAACGTCTTTCTTCTTTACCTTATTCAAAATCGTATTGTCGATCAGTCGCGTCTTGCCGACGTACGCAGCGAGGGCAATAAGTGTCGGCCGATCGTCTACTCGGTCCAGTTTGTCCAGTGTCTCTGCATCAGCGATCGTTACATAATCGAGCCGTGCGCGTGGCTCCGATTCGACAGTTTGTCGAATCAGTTCGGTAAGACGGCTCGCATTCCGTTCGCCGTCCTTGAAAGCCTGCTTTGCCTGGACCAACGCTTTATGAAGTACCGTCGCTGACTTTTGCTCATCGGAATTCAGATAAAGATTGCGCGACGAGATCGCCAGTCCAGAATCCTCACGAACGATCGGTAGTATCACGATCTCCGTATCAAAAGCGAGATCCTTAACGAGACGGCGAATGACGAGCGCTTGTTGCGCATCTTTCTGTCCGAAGAACGCAAAGTCAGGTCTGATGGTGTTGAGCAAGATCGTCACGACCGTAGCGACGCCGCGAAAATGGCCCGGACGTGAAGCTCCTTCGAGCTGTTCTGAAAGTCCTTCAACGTTTACGTAAGTCGCAAAGCCCTTCGGATAAATCTCTTCGACTGGAGGCGCAAATATGTAATCTACGTTGTAGTCAGTCAGCAGCGCAGTGTCTTTAGTCAAATCGCGTGGATAATGTTCGAAGTCTTCGCCTGGTCCAAACTGTGCCGGATTCACGAAAACCGAGACGACCACTACGTCGCACATCCGTCTCGCTTCACGCACCAGACTCAAATGCCCATCGTGAAGAGCGCCCATCGTTGGGACCAGTCCCACAGTTCGATCCTGTTCACGACGGATTTTGCGCGCGACGGAACTCATGCGCTGACGGCGATTGATGATCTCCATAGTTGAGGTAGGATTAGGACTTCTCGGCCTTTGAGTCTCTCGATGGGCTCTCTATATCCATCTGTTCGGCAGTTTCTGCGGGCAGAGCATACGACTCCGCTTCGGACGGGTAAGTGCCATTTCTCACGTCGTCTGCATACCTCGTTACCGCATCGGTCATGACCTCGCGCAGGTTTGCATACGGACGAACGAAGCGAGCCTGTTTGCTAAACCCCAGCCCAAGCATGTCGTGCAGGACCAGCACTTGAATATCGCAATGAACACCGGCGCCGATTCCGATCGTCGGAATGCTGATGCTTTCGGTGATCATCTGCGCGATCTCGCGCGGTACGACTTCGAGAACGACGGCGAACGCTCCCGCGTCTTCCATTGCCTTCGCATCGTCGATCAGTTGCTGCGCCGCCTTGGCGGTCTTGCCTTGCACGCGATAAGCACCGAGTTGGTTAATTGACTGCGGCGTCAGGCCAATATGGCCCATCACGCTGATCTCCTCATCCACTAAACGCTTCACGAGGTGCACACGCTTATGACCGCCCTCGAGCTTGATCGCCTCTGCGCCACCTTCTTTTACGAGACGTAACGCATTTCGCACCGCGTCGTCGTCGCCAGTATGAAAAGTTCCATACGGCATGTCCGCGACCAGCAAAGCGCGTTGTACGGCGCGTCGCACGGCTTTCAAGTGAATCAGTATTTCGTCGAGGGTGACGGGAACAGTATTGCCGTATCCCAGCACGACATTCCCGAGGCTGTCGCCGACAAGGATGATATCGATGCCTGCTTCGTCAACGATGCGCGCAGTCGGGTAATC
>DASTVU010000475.1:0-8845 GCA_035758935.1 Pyrinomonadaceae bacterium
TACAGGCGGTCGTGTCATTGGACATCACGAAGGCATTCATCGTTACACGATCGGACAGCGCCGCGGAATGGGCATCGCAAACGAACGCGCGTTGTACGTGATTTCGATCGACGCTGATAAGAATCGCGTGACAGCGGGTCCGGCCGAAGAGCTGTTGAGCAGTGAGTTCACCGTTGCACAAGTCAACTGGATTGCCTTTGACGATCCGAAGGAACCCGTGCGTGCTGAGGTACGAGTTCGTTATCGTCATACGGCCGCACCAGCCACGATCACTCCACTCGAGAACGATCGTGCGCGTATCGTCTTTGACGAGCCACAACGGGCGATTACGCCCGGACAAGCCTCGGTGTTTTATCGTGGTGACGAAGTCATCGGCGGCGGGTGGATTACGCGCCTCCCTGGAGTGCGGTGACTTGTCACCGCTTTGGTACAAATTCCAAAGCGCCAACAAGTTGGCGCACTCCAAAGAGGCGCCCACGGCTAAACCTTTTCCACAGCCCCTGCGTACTCACAAATTGAATTAATAGCGAAACCAAGCAAAAACTGAGGATTTAATGATGTCAGGAACACGAAAAGCAATTTTAATCATCGTCGGAATCCTGGGAGCCGTCGTTCTGGTGGCTTTCATCGGCATCGCGCTCATCTGGATGGCGTTCCGAAAAAGCGAACCACCCATTCGCGACAACAGCGTGCTCACACTCCGCGTCGCAGGCTCACTCCCGGATTACAGTCCAGACGATCCTTTTAAGAAATATTTTGGCGGACCGGATCAGTCGCTGACCGGTCTCGTGATGCAGTTTAAGAAGGCAAAGGTCGACAAACGAATCAAAGCCATCCTGCTCGACGTGGACCTTTCCGGTGTTGGTTGGGGCAAAGCTGAAGAGCTTCGCGATGCGATAACGGATTTCCGTACGTCCGGCAAACCTGTCTACGCGTTCATCGAGTTTGGCTTGAACAAGGAATATTACATCGCGACTGCGTGTGACAAGATCATCGTGCCGCCACCCGGCAATTTGTTCATCAACGGGCTCGCTGCCGATGTGATGTTCTTCCGCGGTTCGCTTGATAAGCTCGGCATCTATCCCGACATTTATCAGATCGGAAAGTACAAGAGCGCCGGCGATACGTTCACGCAGAAACAGATGACGGACGCACATCGCGAGTACATCAACTCGCTGCTCGACGATCTGTACGGTCGTTATGTGAACACGATCGCGCAGGCGCGTCATAAGACGCCCGAGGAAGTACGCGCGTTGATCGACAACGCGCCGTACAGCGCAGCCCAGGCGAAGCAAGCTGGTCTCATCGACGAGGCGTTGTATAGAGACGACGTCGATAAGGAATTCAAGAAACTATTGGGCTACAAAGATACCGATCAATTTGTACCCGTTCGTGGCGCTGATTATCGAGATGTGTCGCCGGAGTCGTTGGGTCTGAACAAGGGTGAACGTATCGCGGTGATCTATGCGAGTGGTGACATCGGGTCCGGTAGTTCACAAAACAGTCCTTCAGGAGATCAGTCGATTGGATCAGATACGGTTGTGAAAGCTCTGAACGATGCGGCGGCGGACAAGACGCTTAAGGCGATCGTTTTGCGTGTAGATAGTCCGGGTGGTTCCGGTCTCGCATCCGACATCATCTGGCACGCCGTTGAAGCGGCGAACGCGAAGAAGCCGGTCGTTGTTTCGATGAGCGACGTTGCTGCTTCGGGTGGTTATTACATCTCCGCGAGTGCGGCGAAGATTATTGCACAGCCCTCGACGATAACGGGTTCGATTGGCGTCGTTGCAGGCAAGCCCGTAATGCGTGGGTTTTACGATTGGCTCGGTATCTCGAATGAATACGTTCTGCGTGGCAAGACCGCGGGAATGTTTCGTGAGACGGAGAAATTTTCCGACGAGGAGCGAGTGAAGTTTGAGGAGTGGATCAAGACCACTTACTACCAGGACTTCGTGCCGAAGGTGGCGAAGGGTCGCAACAAGGACGCGCAGTTTGTAGATTCAGTGGGCCAGGGCCGCGTGTGGACTGGCGCACAGGCAAAGGATCGAGGCCTCGTGGACGACTTCGGCGGTCTCGATAAAGCGATTGAAGTTGCGAAGCAGCTCGCGAAGATACCTGCGGACAAAGGCGTTGAGCGCGTGATCCTGCCTTACCCGACGACGTTCCTGCAGGAGTTGTTGAGTGGTGGCAGTGAAAACTCAAACACGCAGATCGAGCAGCAGCGCGCGGTGTTTGCGGCGCTGCCGGAGGATGCGCGACGCGCGTTGAGATACATGCAGTTGATGGACAAGATGAAGCATGGCGAATCGATGCTCTTGATGCCGTTCGATCTGCGAATAAAATAGTCAACAAAACCATCCACAGATTACGCAGAATCGGTGTAATCTGTGGATGGTTTATGCGATACGATCGATTCCCATGTACGGCCGTAGAATTTCAGGAATAATCACCGATCCATCTTCCTGCTGATAGTTCTCCAACACAGCGAGCCACGTTCGTCCTATCGCCAGACCGGAGCCATTGAGCGTGTGCACAAACTCGGGCTTCGCCCCACCCGCGCGACGGAAACGAATTTGTGCGCGCCGTGCCTGGAACGCCTCGTAGTTTGAACACGAAGAGATCTCGCGAAACGTGTTCTGCGACGGCAGCCACACTTCGATGTCGTAAGTCTTCGCGGATCCAAATCCGAGATCGCCGGTCGAAAGAGCAACAACGCGATAATGCAGCCCCAGTTTTTGCAGGATCGTCTCAGCGTCGCGCGTCAGCGCCTCGAGTTCCTCGTAAGAGTTTTCCGGTAACGAATATTTCACCAGTTCAACTTTCTCAAACTGATGTTGCCTGATCACGCCACGCGTGTCGCGGCCGTAGCTGCCAGCCTCGGAACGAAAACATGGGGTATACGCGGCCCATCGCAGAGGCAGTTGTGAAGCGTCGAGTATCTCCTCGCGGTAATAGTTCGTGACCGGCACTTCAGCCGTCGGCACCAAATAGAGTTCACGCGGATCTTCGAGTTTGAAGAGATCGGCTTCAAACTTCGGCAACTGTGCGGTACCAAAGAGCGCAAAACGATTGACGATGAACGGTGGCAGTGTTTCTAGATAACCATGCTCACGCGTCTGCACGTCGAGCATGAAGTTGATAAGCGCGCGTTCGAGACGCGCACCGGCGCCATTCAGGATTGCAAAACGCGCCGCAGCGATCTTCGTAGCGCGCTCGAGATCGAGTATGCCGAGCGCTGTGCCCAGATCGACATGGTCCTTCGGTTCGAAACTAAACTGCGGAGCTGAACCCCAGCGACGAACTTCGGTATTCGCCGATTCGTCCGCTCCCACCGGCACCGAAGCGTGCGGAATGTTCGGAAGCGTGGACAGCAGATCGTGCATACGCGCTTCAGTCTGCGCACGCAGTTGATCGAGTTCTGCGATTCGATCCTTCAGCCGGCCGACTTCAGCACGCCGCGCTTCTGCTTCATCCTTCTTTCCTTCCTTCATCAGCGCGCCGATCTCTCGACTTGAAGCGTTGCGCTCTGCATTGAGTTTATCCGACTCGCTAATCACACGTCGCCGCTCTTCATCGGCGCGCGTGAAATCATCGAGCGCTGTTGTATCCGCGCGCCGCGCCTCAAGCGCCTCGCGCACCTTATCGATATTTTCTCTGACGTAATTAAGATCCAGCATTTGTGCCAGTATCTAATAAGCCACAAAAAAGCACAAAACGCTCAAATCAGATTAAGGCTTGGTTTCAATCTTTTTGTGATTTTGTGCCTCTTTGTGGCTGATCTCGAAGCGACATTTGGGGCGTCCGTCGCGATCGCAGTATTCATGGACCGGTGCTTTGACTATTTCCGCGACGAGAGATTCAGCAAGGCGACACACTTCGGGGTGGACCGTTACTGCCGCCGCCAAAGGGCAACCGCTACCTTCGATCACGAACTTGTCTTCGTACTTTGTGACCTCAGCGGCGCCACCGATTGCTTCCAACACTTTCAACGCACTTTGCACACGGCTCTCCAGCTTCGCACTTTGTCCTGCAGGCGCATTGGCCGCCATCGCACGTCCCACTTCACGGAGTGCTGATTCGATCTCTGGCGGACTCAAGCGAGTTTTTAAAACTGCTATGAGTTGGTTAAGAAGCGCGTCGTAAGCTTTTGGAAATAGCTTGTCCGCTTCGTCTGTAAGGACGTAAGTGAAGTGAGGCTTTCGAGGACCACGGCGAAGACCACTCTGCCGCACAAGTCCATCACGCTCAAGAGTTGAAAGATGAGCGCGAACAGCGTTGTCGGTGAGATTGAGCTTCTCCGCTAACTCGTCGACAGTGCCCGGAGCACTGCGCAGGATCGTAACGATCTGGCCGCGCGTGCTTTCGAAAAACCGCTTATCAAACGTGATCGCCTCCATCGCTCAAACCCTCCGAGTTCAGATTCTAGCCTGTTATTGAAGAAAACACAAAAAGTCAAATAAGTTCTTGACTTATTAGGTAAGAAGAGTATTTTAATAATCCTTACAGGGTTCAAACAGAAATCTTATTCAGGAGACGAGGACTATGGCACACGTAATAAATAGTTCAGTGGGAATGACTTCCGTTGCTAGTGAAAGCGCGTCGACGCCGTCTTATCAGGCTTATCAGATTCTGCGCACCGGATTCACCGTCGCACCAATCGTGGCCGGGGCCGATAAGTTTTTTCATCTTCTGGTGAACTGGGACCAGTATCTCCCGGCTTTCGTCAACAACCTGACTGGCGGTCATGGACACGAGCTGATGCTCGCAGTTGGCGTGATCGAGATCGTGGCGGGACTCGGAGTCGCGTTCAAGCCGCGCATCTTCGCATACGTCGTGTCAGCGTGGCTGCTGCTGATCGTAGCCAACCTGCTCATGATCCCCGGCTACTTCGACGTGGCGCTCAGAGATTTTGGTCTCTCACTTGGCGCACTCGCATTAGCGCGGCTTAGTCAGGAGCATGACAGAAGCTAATCACATCTGTCGCTATTGTTAGAGAACACTCAATGCCGGGAGGAACAGATGATGAACACAAACGGACTGTGGAAGATAGCGTTGTTGCTTTTAGCCGTCGCCATCACGCTGGTTGTTATGGATCGACGCAGCGACGCCAGATGGTTGTCCGAAGAAGAGAATCGCGGCAAGTCTACAGCGAGCGAACGACAGACAGACGCAAACGCAGAACAGATGCTCGCAGAAGGAAAGCAGACGTTCCGCTTCGACACTTTCGGCGACGAAGCATTCTGGAGCGACGCGTTGCAACTTCATCGCGCCATTGCCGGTGCGAATCTCGGAGGTGTTGGTCCCGGTGTTAGTCCGAAGACTGCGCTTGCCGTCGGACTGAAAGTTGACACTGATGCGCTGCCTGGATCGCTCGTCTCGCAGTTGAAGCATGGTCGCGTGAATCTCGACGATCCGGCCACGACGCTGGCGTTACTCAAGCTCAATGCCGTCGTCGGTGTAAAGGGCACTTTCAACGGCGATGGCAGTCTCAAATCTGTCGGTATCACGTGCGCGCTTTGTCATTCAACAGTGGATGATTCGTTCGCGCCAGGTATCGGCCAACGACTCGACGGCTGGGCCAACCGCGATCTCAATGTGGGTGCGATCACAGCGTTGAGTCCGAACCTTCAACCAGTTGCACAACTGCTCGGTGTTGACGAAGCGACAGTGCGAACGGTCTTGCAAAGTTGGGGACCAGGTAAGTTTGACGCGGAGTTGTTCCTCGATGGCAAGGCTTTCAGGCCCGATGGCAAGTCGGCGGCCACGCTGCTTCCGCCCGCCTTCGGACTCGCTGGGGTCAATCTTCACACCTGGACGGGCTGGGGTTCAGTTACACACTGGAATGCGTTCGTCGCAAACCTGGAGATGCATGGACAGGGAACGTTCTATGATCCGCGTCTTAATGATCCAGTCAAATTTCCCATCGCGGCGCGCGCCGGTTTCGGCAACGTGCGTAGCAATCCTGACCTGATCACCGCAAAACTTCCGGCACTTCAGTTCTATCAACTCGCAATTCCGGCGCCTGCTGCTCCAGCGGGAAGTTTTGATCCGGCTGCCGCCGCACGCGGCGCAGTTGTGTTCAATAACCAGGCGAAGTGCTCGACGTGTCACGTGCCTCCGATTTACACCGAACCCGGTTGGAACATGCACACACCAGCAGAGATCGGCATCGACGATTTTCAGGCCAAGCGCTCACCTGACGAACGTTATCGAACCGCCCCACTCAAAGGACTCTGGACGCACCAGAAGGGCGGCTTCTATCACGATGGACGTTTCAGCACGCTGCGCGAAGTGATCGATCATTACAACAGCTTCCTGGGTACGAATCTGAGCGAACAACAGAAGCTGGATCTGGTTGAGTATTTGAAGTCACTTTGATGTGACGCTGCTGAACGTTCTGTAGGGGCGGCCCTCCGTGGCCGCCCGTGGTTTTAGCTGGAATTCATGAAACGAGAGTCTCGGGTTTGGCGAAACGATTTCAAACCACGGGCGGCCACGGAGGGCCGCCCCTACAGTAGATATTGAGGATCAAGATGACGCTGAGACTAATTCATAGCAATGTTGCCAGGCGAACCGTCGAGCAGGTTGCCGAAGCCCAATTGCCCACTGAAACTGGTCGATTCCGCATCCTCGGTTTCCGCTCGCTGATCTCTACAGAAGAGTTTGTCGTCCTCGTTAAAGGCGAATTGCGCGCCGATCAAACGAGTCTCGTGCGCATTCACTCGCAGTGCATGACCGGCGATGTGTTTGGCTCAGTCAAGTGCGATTGCGGCCGCCAACTTCAGGCTGCCATGAAGCTAATCGAGCAGGAAGGCCATGGCGTCATTGTCTACCAGCAGCAGGAGGGCCGCGGCATTGGCATCATCAACAAGATTCGCGCCTACGCACTGCAGGACGAAGGCGCAGACACGATTGAAGCGAATGAGCGTCTCGGCTTCGCGGCAGACATGCGACGCTACGAACAGTGCGCTGAAATTCTGCTCCAACTCGGACTGCGTTCGGTGCGCGTAATGTCGGACAACCCGGCGAAGTTTCAAACGCTTCGTCAGGCTGGCCTGGAAGTAGTCGAACGTGTGCGTCTCGAAGTAGAGCCGCACGATTTCTTCGCCGGTTACCTCAAAACCAAGAAGGAGAAGATGGGCCATCTCGTCAGTGTGGCCTAGCAATTATCATGTGGTCTAAAGAAGTTCACGCCGCAAATAGATCCGACCTTCGCGACGGCGAAATGAAGGAAGTTTCGGTTGGAGAAACCCGGATTCTACTCGCGCGTGTCGACGACAAGTTCCACGCGGTCAGCGCTACCTGTCCTCACTACGGCGGTCCGCTTGCAGAAGGAGTGCTCTGCGGCACTCGTGTTGTCTGTCCCTGGCACCACGCCGCGTTCAACATCGTCAACGGCGATTTGGAAGAGCCACCTGCACTCGACGCACTCGTCTGTTACAGCGTACGCGTGGATGGTGAACAGATCTTAGTGACTGTACCTGACGACGCGAAGGACCGGCGTACGCCCGCGATGGTGAGACACGACCCGCTTGCCGATTCGCGACAGTTTGTCATCCTCGGCGCCGGGGCGGCCGGATACGCGGCAGCACAAACTTTGCGCGAAGAGGGTTTCCGCGGCAGTCTCGTGATGATTACGCGAGAAGATCGCGCGCCTTACGATCGTCCGAACCTCAGCAAAGATTACCTGCACGGTCATGCTGAGCCGGAGTGGATGCCGCTTCGCTCCGAACAGTTTTTCCGTCGGCACGATATCAAACTGATTCTCAACAAAGAGGTCTCGCGCGTTGATGCGCATGCGAAGACGATTGTTTTCGAAAGCGGTGAGACGATGGACTACGACGCGCTCCTTGTTGCCACAGGCGGCGCGCCTGTTCGACTCAACATTCCAGGATCAGACCTGAAGAATGTTTACCTGTTACGCAGCTTCGCTGACGCCGACTCGATCATTGAGGCGGCTGCGCGTTCACGGCGCGCTGTTGTTGTTGGTGCGAGCTTCATCGCGATGGAGGCAGCATATAGTCTCCGCGAACGTGGACTCGATGTGACGGTGGTTGCGCCTTCCCACGAACCTTTTGAAGCTACTCTAGGTGCGGAAGTTGGTGAGGTATTCAGGCGTGAGCATGAGAATCATGGTGTTCGTTTCAAGCTCGGTTGCATCGTCTATCGATTCGAGGGCAACCACAATGTTGAAGCGGTCATGCTCGACAGCGGCGAACTGATCGAGACCGATATGGTCGTCGTTGGTGTTGGCGTGCGCCCGGTAACACAGTTTCTCGAGGGTGTCGAATTGGAGGAGAGTGGAGCAGTGATCGTTGATTCGCGGCTGCGCGCCGCTGAAGGACTCTACGCTGCGGGGGACATCGCCAGCTTTGTGGACACGCGCAGGGGCAAGCGTGAACGCGTCGAACACTGGCGCACAGCGCAGCAGCAGGGACGCACAGCGGCGCGCAATATGTTGGGACGCGATGTGGCGTTCGACGGAGTTCCTTTTTTCTGGACGCGGCAGTTCGACGTGGGCCTGCTCTACGTTGGCCGCGCAACGTCATGGGACGAGATCATTTACCGCGGTCAGGTCTCGTCCCGCGACTTTCTTGCCTTCTACGTGAAGAACAATCGTGTGCTTGCCGTAGCCGGCATCAACCGAGATACAGAGATGGCCGCAGTGGAAGAGTTAATGCGGCTTGATCGTATGCCTGGCCCGGAGCAACTCAAGTTTGATGATCTGAACCTTGTTGAAATGCTGCGCACCCCAGAGTCGATGCACTCCCATTAATAGGTGCCGCGAATATTTGAGTGCTGTGGAACGTACTGTAGGGGCGGCCCTCCGTGGCCGCCCTCGGTT
>DASTVU010000476.1:0-6594 GCA_035758935.1 Pyrinomonadaceae bacterium
CCGTGGCTTTGATCGTGTTCACCAAATCCGAGGCCGCTTTCGTGAATCTCTTTTGCGCAAACCACGGGCGGCCACGGAGGGCCGCCCCTACAGTTACGCCCAAACCTGTAAGCGGATTCACAAAAATCAGTGGAATCACAATTTTGTTGATCCATGTTTTTTCGATTGGTACTCTGGCTGTGGCTTTGAGTCTTTTGCTATGTCACGGCTTATACCTATCTCAGTATTTCTTCTGTTCATCCTTTGTCAGGCTGCGTTTGCTCAAGACGCCAGGCCAGTCGCGAGGTTAATCACCACAATCACACCCGTCGCGGCAAGACCAGCCAATGTCACTCCCGTCGAACCGAACGACATCGAAAAGCGAGCCTTTGAACAGACCAACATCGTGCGCGTAAAGAATGGTCTCGCGCCGCTTGTCTGGGATGACGACGCTTGTCGCATGGCCCGAATTCACTCCGAAAGCATGTCGCGCCAGCGATACTTCTCACACGTAACGCCGGAAGGTTTGCGTTTGCGCGAGCGCGCGCGTGTTGCAGGCATTCTGAGATACGCCGTCATGGGCGAGAACATTGCATACAATCAGGGTTTCGACGATCCGGGAGGCTTGGCGGTAGAACGCTGGATGCAATCCGACAAGCATCGCGCTAATATCCTCTCGACCGAATATCGCGCGATGGCGATTGGAAGTTTTATCGCCGCAGACGGCTCGGTTTATCTGACTCAGACATTCATTACGCGTTGACCAATACTTCTCTTAAGCTTTCTTCCTTCGCCAAAATCAACTCATTCCTGCGCATTCTCGGTAAGCGATCCGACGGATATCACGACGTCGTGACACTGCTCCAGACGGTTTCGCTTAGCGATGAGCTCGTGTTTGAGTTGCACGACGACGATCAGATCATCCTCCACTGCGATGATCCGGCGATACCCGTTGACGAAACCAATCTGATCGTCAAAACTGCGGCCGCGTTAAATCAACGTCTTCAGTCGTCCCATGGCGCAGAAATAACACTGACAAAAAGAATTCCGGCACAAGGTGGTCTCGGCGGCGCCTCATCCAATGCAGCAGTGGCTTTGTTTGCTTTAAATGCTTTATGGCGCGGCAATTTAAAGGTGGATCATCTATGGCTGCTCGCTCGTGGTTTAGGCGCTGATGTTCCGTTTTTTCTTGTCGGCGGGCGATGCCTCGGAATCGGAACGGGCACCACGGTCAAGCCGGTTCACGATCCGCCAAAAGGGTACCTGATTGTCGTTACTCCGAACGCCAGAGTCGCCACCGCAAATGCTTACGCAGCGTTAAATGCTGCTTCCTTGACAACTTCGGAGTCGAACTCTATTCTTTCAAGTTCCCTTGCGGACATGTTTTCCGCCGGTAGTGGGCGATGGCCTCTGCAGAATGATTTTGAAGGGGTGATCTTTGAGATAGAGCCTGAGATCGAGCGCGCTAAAATGGCGTTGCTTGACGCAGGTGCGCGGGGCGCTTTGCTGGCTGGAAGCGGTTCGAGCGTGTTTGGTGTCTTAGATGACGAGGTGGCGAGGGATCGCGCCTTTGAGAATCTAAAACGTGAAGCAGGATGGCGCGTATTTTCCTGTGAGACCATTTCACGCGACGAGTATTTCAGAGCAATGAATTCATCGGGGTTCCCGCTTTTTACGCTCTCTTAAAACTGCAAACAGACAAACAGATACTGGGGCGTAGCCAAGTGGTAAGGCACCGGTCTTTGGAACCGGCATTCGTTGGTTCGAATCCACCCGCCCCAGCCAAGCTATTGCCGACTGCCAATTGCCGATTGCCGATTTGTAAAACTTCAGATTGAATATGTTTTCAAATCGACAATTGGCAATCGGCAATTGGCAATCGACATGAAGCTATGAGCACAACCGGCGGCATCAAGATCTTTTCTGGAAATGCGAATCCCAAATTGGTGGAAGAGATTTGCCGCCATTTGACTTGTGACATGGGGAAAGCGTATCCGGAGCGTTTTTCTGACGGCGAGTTCAACTTTCAGATCGACGAAAACGTTCGCGGCGGCGACGTCTTCATCGTGCAACCGACTTGCCCTCCGACCGATGCGCACCTGATGGAACTGCTGGTGATGCTGGACGCGTTTCGTCGCTCATCAGCCGAACGCATCACGGCCGTGCTTCCTTATTACGGCTACGGCAGGTCAGATAAAAAGGATCGTCCGCGGGTTCCGATTTCAGCGAAACTCTGCGCTAACTTGATCACAGTTGCCGGGGCGGATCGTTTGCTGACGATCGACTTGCACGCCGCGCAGATTCAGGGCTTCTTTGATATTCCGGTGGACCACCTGTATGCTGCACCGGTTTTTATCGGGTACTATCAGGAGCATCCGCTGCCGAATTTAACGGTAGTGGCTCCCGATACCGGCGGCGCTGAACGCGCCCGAGCTTATGCAAAAAGGCTCGATGCCGAACTTGCTCTTTGCGACAAGCGTCGCGAAAAGGCCAATGTGGCCGAGGTTATGAACGTGGTTGGTGACGTTCGTGGCCGTAGTTGTTTGATCGTCGACGATATGTGCGACACCGGCGGGTCGTTGACGAAAGTCGCTCGCGCTTTGAAGGAAGCGGGCGCCGAGCGAATACATGCGTGCTTCACGCATCCGGTGTTTTCCGGCAAGGCAGTGGAACTACTGCGCGAGTCGGATATAGAAAAGATAATCGTTACAAACACGATTCCGCTACGCGATCACGCGTGCGAGCTTGATAAGATAAAAGTACTAAGTATCGCGCCGCTTCTGGCGAAAGCGATCAAGTCGATCCACGAGGAAACTTCGGTTTCTTCGCTCTTCGTTTAGCGAAGGGCAAACACTGATGGCTTAAACGAAGACCATCAGCGACCGGCAGGATATTGCCGATTGCCGATTGCCAATTGCCGATTTCAAAGACCTGCAATGGACCGGTCAAATAAATCGGCAATCGGAAATTGGCAATTGGCAATAATCCGGGTCGCTGAAAGTTTGTAAGGAGAACTCATGGCGGAGAAAAAAGATTTCAAGGTGCAGGCAAAGCTGCGTGAGGGTCGCGGCAAAAACGATGCGCGGCGCGCGCGGCGCGATGGCATGGTGCCCATTACGGTTTATGGCGGTGGCGCAGAGACTGTTGCCGCGATCGCTCCGGCGCGTGATCTGGCTGCGATCCTTCGCACTGAAGCCGGACGAAATACAATTTTTACGATTGAAGTCGAGGGAGTCGGCGTCAGCGAAGTGATGTTTCACGATCGCCAGATCGATCCGGTGAAGGGCCGGCTTATTCACGCAGATCTCACACGGTTGGTTAAGGGCCAGAAGATTGAAGTGACGGTGCCGTTGCATCTGGTTGGCGAGCCATTCGGTGTCAAAGAGAAGCAGGGCGTGCTCGAACAGATCATTCGCGAAATCGAAATCCGGTGCGAGCCACGACAAATTCCCGACTCATTGGATGTGGACGTTTCCAATCTCGACGTGCACGACCTTTTACATGTTTCCGACATTGTGGTGGGTGAGGGTGTTGAGATTCTGACCGATGCTGAACAGGTAATTGCCACTGTCGGTATTGTGAAGGAAGAGGTCGCTCCTGCGGTGCCGGTTGAAGGTGAAGAGCCCGCCGAGCCCGAAGTGATTGGCAAGGGCAAGAAGGAAGAAGAGGGCGAGGAGTCCGAGTAAGCGATTGCCGATTGCCAATTTCCAATTGCCAATTGGAGACCAAACAAATCGGCAATCGGAAATCGGCAATTGGAAATGTTGATTGTTGGCTTAGGAAACCCTGGGAAAGAGTACGAGTGGACGCGCCACAACCTCGGTTTCATGCTGATTGACAAGTTGGCCCACGACGCAGGGATCGCGGTTAGTCGCCGCGAATGCAGTTCGTTCGTAGGCCGAGGCGAGATTGAAGGTGCGGTGACAAAGCTCGCGAAACCGCAGACCTTTATGAACCTGAGTGGACAAGCAGTTTCGTGCCTGTTGTCGAAACTGCAAACCGAGTCGCCGATCCAGCAGCTCGTGGTTATCTCGGACGACCTGGCATTACCACTCGGCATGATTCGCATTCGTGAACGCGGATCAGCAGGTGGTCACAACGGGCTCAAGTCGATCATTGCATCGATCGGTACGAATGAATTCGTGAGATTGCGCATCGGGATTCAGCCCGACCACCCAATCTCAGATTCAAAGCGGTTTGTGCTCGATGAATTTCCGCGGAGTGAGCGATCAGTTGTAGCAGAGATCCTCGAGCAGGGTGCGAAGGCGATACGAACGATAATCCGGGATGGCGCTTTGAAAGCGATGAGCGAATTTAATTGATTGCCAATTGCCGATTACCAATTGCCAGTTGTTTTTTCAAATCGGCAATTGGAAATTGGCAATCGGCAATGACCTTTACTGGAGGTTTGATTTTGGAAACGAAGAGACAGTACGAAGTGGTCTTCATAGTAGACCCAACGGCCGACGAAGAAGTGCCGAAACTCACCGAAAGCTTCTCGCAGATCATAACCGATCAGGGCGGCGTCGTGACTAAGGCCGAGACCATGGGCAAACGGCAGCTCGCCTACGAGATTCTGCACCACAAAGACGGCACGTTTGTGCTGCTCGAGATCGAAGGATCGGGTCGTGAGATTGCCGAGCTGGAACGACGCATGCGCGTCAACGATCGCGTGTTGCGTTACATCACGGTGCGCGTCGATGAAGATCGCCGTCGTGCAGAAAAGTTGAAAGATCGCCGCGCGCGTAAAGCGGCAAAGCGTCCGACACATGGCGGCGCCCCTTCGCGTCGTGGACCACAAATGGAGTTTGCGAACGCGACTGACGAATAGATAGGGGCGAATAGATTTTGGACCGACGAGTTAAGAGGATAATTTATGTCAGCCAATTATGAAGACCGCCAGCGTGGCGGTGGTTACGACAGTGACGACGACGGCGATAGACGGCCAATGGGCGGTCGTGGTGGCGGTCGTCGCATGCACCGGCGACGTGTTTGTCGTTTTTGCATCGACAAGGTAGACCTCATCGATTTTAAAGACGTCAGGTTGTTGCAGAACTACCTTCCCGAGCGTGGCAAGATTTTGCCGCGACGTATCTCCGGTAATTGTGCGACGCATCAGCGCATGCTGGCGGAAGCTATTAAGCGTGCCCGCAACATCGCGCTGCTTCCGTACACAACCGACTAAAGCACAGGGAGAAGGAAGATGGCACACACGAAAGTACTTTTGCGTGAAGACGTGGATGATCTGGGTGCGCGTGGCGAAATCGTCCGGGTGAGAGCCGGTTACGCGCGCAACTATTTGTTGCCTCGCAACCTTGCAGTTGAAGCGACTGCGGGCAACGTCAAAGGCATTGAATCGGAACGCGCGGCGTTGCTGAAGAAGGAAGCGAAGGAACGCGCCAGTGCTGAAGCTCAGTCGGAACAGATGAGTTCGCTCAATCTGGAATTCAAGCGTAAAGCAGGCGAGCAGGGTGCGCTTTATGGATCGGTGACATCAATGGATATCGCCGAGGCTTTGCGCGAACGTGGGTACGAGATCGAACGGCATCGTATTCATCTCCGCGAGCCGTTGAAGCGACTTGGTGAATATAACGTTCCGGTTAGACTTCACCGCGAAGTTACGATTGACCTGAAGGTCAGAGTGGCTTCGGAAGGCGAGGTTATCGTCGGTCATTTGACGCCGGAGCAGGAAGCCGAACTCGTGAAGGCTGAAGAATCTGAAGCCACGGATTAACACGGACCTTCGGCACGGATTTAAAACCGAAAATTTTTTGCGCATTATTGACGCTGCATGTTTAATACAACTTGCAGCGTCTTCTTATGGCAGCTCCAGACCCAATTCGTGACCAACCTTTCGAGCGCGCACTTCCGAACAGTGCCGAAGCGGAACGTGCCATTCTTGGCGCGATCCTGTTAGACAACGGCCTGATCAGTCAGGCCATTGAACAACTTCGTCCGGAAGACTTCTACGTTCCTTCGCACCGTCGCATCTTTGTCGCAATGATCGCGCTCTTCGAACGTGGCGCTGAGATCAATCCGATTCTGATCGGCGAGGAGCTCAAGAAAGAGAACTCGCTGGAAACTGTCGGTGGCATCAGTTTCATCACGAATCTGACTTATGGTCTGCCACACTCGACGAACATTGCTCACTACGCGAAAGTCGTGCGCGGGAAGTCGATGTTGCGACAACTCGTCAAGACGTCGAACAAGATCACACAGGAAGCACTCGCTGAAGAGGACGAGCCCGAGATCATTCTCGATCACGCCGAGCAGGCCATCTTTCAGCTTGCTGACGAACGGATCCGGCAGGGCTTCATGCATGTGAAACCGATCGCGGAACAACTGCTTGAGAAGGTCCAGGAGATGGAAGGTCGAGCGGCTGTCTTGACCGGACTCACCACCGGCTTCGCCGACCTCTATAAGATGACTTCGGGTTTGCAGAATTCCGATCTCATCATCCTCGCTGCTCGACCTTCGATGGGAAAGACCAGTTTCGCTTTAATGCTCGCGGAAAATGCGGCGATTCTTTCGGGCGCCGTTGTCGGTGTCTTTTCACTGGAAATGTCGAAAGAGTCGCTCGTGATGCGCATGCTCTGTTCGCAGGGCAACATCGAT
>DASTVU010000477.1:0-6409 GCA_035758935.1 Pyrinomonadaceae bacterium
GTGATGGATTAAAAAGGGAGCGACTAAGCCCGAATCAAGCTCGGGTCAGTCTGAGTCTGAGGAAGCAGAGTACTTTCATCAAATCACCTGTGAGGCAGAGAATAATACACACCCATAGATTTACGCAAACAAATCCGTCAACAATCCGCGCTCATCCGCGTCACCGTTTTCCTTGAGCGATCTTGACCGCTTCGGGAAGCCCACGCAATCTCAACATTGAGATCACCCCAAACAATGGCCCCGGCGCAAGTATCATAAACGCATACCGCCAGTCATTAATCTTCGGCACCAGTTCGATCGAAACCGTTGTCAACAGAAACCCAATACACATCTGAACAGTCAGCGCTGTGCCGATGTACTGCGGATCACCGAGTTCAGTGACACACGAAGAAAACTGTGCCGAGTCGGCCACAACTGTCGCACCCCAAACCGCCGCGACGAGCAAAAGTACCCAGGGATTGCCGCCGTACAAAAACCCAATCACCAAACAACACGTGCCGCTGATCGCCATTGCCCATGATGTGACTAACGTTCGCCCGACACGATCCGCAAGCAATCCGGCAACGACACAACCTACCGCACCCGCGCCGATCACAATGAACGACCCTAGTTCAGCCAGCCGCGGATCACCATTGTGAGTCGCAAGACTCGCACGGATCATTACCGGTATCCAGATCCACATTGCGTAGAGTTCCCACATATGCCCGAAGTAACCAAAACTCGCCAGTCTCACCCCGCGGTTACCGAAGACGCGCACGATTTGCGATATGTCAAACTTCGCAGCCGGCAGTGCATATGGACCATCTTCGACAAAGAAGAGCACGATGAGCCCGCCAATTGCTGCGAGCAATGAGACGAAGAGCACATTGGATCTCCAGTTCGCACTGCCGAGCGCGTTGACGAGATAAGGTGTGGCTTTTCCCATCGTCAATGCGCCGACTAAAACGCCGAGCGCCATTCCGCGTCGTTCGCGAAACCACGTCGCCATGATCTTCATTCCCGGCGGGTAAACACCGGCGAGGCAAACGCCTGTCGCAAATCGAAGAACGATCGCCAGTCCCGGATCGTGAACGTACAGACCAAAAACTCCATTCACGACGGCGCCGAGGAATGCCGAAACAGCGAGTAGATGTCTGGTGCTGATGATGTCAGGCAGGTTAAGCGTAGCGCTGATAAGTGTGCCTGCGACAAAGCCAAGCTGGACGGCAATCGCGATCCAGCTAATCTGCGAAGGAGAGAGTTGCCATTCAGAAGAAAGTGCAGGGACAACGGCGGAGCCACTGAACCACAGCGACATGCCAAACAATTCCGCGATTGATAAGAGGGTTAGCGCTTGCCAGCGGCGTGGAGATGGAGTTGACATATGGACAGGATTTTCATGATTTGCAAGATTGACATAATTGAATCCTGTAAATCATGAGAATCCTGAAATCCTGTCTCACTGAAGATCAAACAATAGGATCTCTGCGGGTTCTTCGGCGCGAATCTTCAACGAGCCTTCAGCCACGATCACCAAACCATCCCCCTGCTCGGCCTTTTCGCCATTAACCGCGACCGATCCGCGCGCAACCTGAAGCCAGGCATAACGCTGCGGATCCATCGTGTGCTCGACTTCCTGACCGTCGTCGAGTATTGATGCAAACAAACTGACATCCTGATTGAGTCTTACCGAACCATCACGTCCATCATCGGACGCTATCAACCGCAACTGCCCGCGTCGCTCTTCCTCAGAGAAAGCCTTCTGCTCATAACCGGGCGCCAGACTCTCCGCATTCGGCAGGATCCAGATCTGGAGCAAGTGCACACGCTCTTTGTCAGATGCATTCTTTTCGCTGTGTCTCACACCCGTGCCGGCGGTCATTCGTTGCACGTCTCCAGGACGAATGACCGAGCCGTTCCCCATGCTGTCTTCGTGTTTGAGTGCGCCTTCGAGGATGTAGGTGATGATCTCCATGTCGCGGTGTCCGTGCGTCGGAAAACCACGACCAGCCGCAACAAAGTCTTCATTGATCACACGAAGACTCCGGAAGCCCATGTAGCGCGGATCGTAATACTGATCAAAAGAGAACGTGTGATAGGTATTCAACCACCCGTGATCGAAATGACCACGCTCCCTCGATTTCCTGATCGTGATCATTACTCCAAGCCTTCTTCGTGGGCCACAAACACCGTTACCAGCTCATTCAAGCCTTCGGCATCCTGGTCGTCGAATCTACCGATTATCGGACTATCGAGATCGAGCACGCCCAACAATCGTTCTCCGTCAAATAATGGCACGACGATTTCGGCGTTCGAGGCAACGTCGCACGCAATGTGGCCCGGAAATTCATGTACGTTCGGCACAATGATCGTCTCAACTTGCTTCGCGGCAACTCCGCAGACGCCCGTTCCCATCGGAATACGCACGCACGCCGGATTTCCCTGAAATGGACCAAGCACCAGTTCCTCACCCTTCAGGAAATAGAAGCCGGCCCAATTCACATTCGGCAGCGAATTGAAAAGCAGAGCACTGAAATTCGCCGCGTTCGCGACAAAGTCGTACTCACCTTTGAGCAGGCTCAGCAGTTGCACGACAAGACTCGCATAAAGCTTTGGCTTGGCATTGTTCGTCGAAGGCGCTATGCGACGCTTCGTAGTCTTCTTCGAAACTGTTTTCTTTTTGGTGGGTTTTTTCTTCGCGGATACAGAAGTCATGTTTGCTCAGATTCCTCCGTTGCAGGCCGGATGCTAATCACCACTGATTTCGAAACTGGCGTATTGCTCTTCAGGGCGACGTGGCGCACCGGCACCAAAATATTTGCTTCGGGAAAGTAAGTCGCCGCACAGCGACGTGGAATATCGTAAGGCACAATAACAAATCGCCGCGCGACGCGCTCTTCGCCTTCAAAATGGCTCACCAAGTCTACAACTTGTCGCGCTTTGAAGCCCGCCGCCGCGATATCTTCGCTGTTGAGAAACACCACGCGCCGCTCGTCGTAGATACCGCGGTAGCGATCATTCAGAGTGTAGACCGAAGTATTAAACTGATCATGACTGCGAATTGTCATCATCAAAAACTGATCCGGGCCGAGATCGTGATTGGGCAGTTCGTGGACTGTAAACTCAGCCTTACCACTACGCGTATTGAAGACTCGGTTTCGGGCTGCGTTTGGTAAATAGAATCCACCGGGCTCACGCACGCGCGCGTTGTAATCGTCAAAGCCGGGGATGACTCGTTCAATGGCCTCACGAATTTTGTCGTAGTCGTTTGCAAGCTCTTCCCAGTTGACCGTGGTGCGATGTTCGAGAGTCGCGCGCGCAAGACGCGCAACGATCTGCGGTTCACTCAAAAGCTCAGACGACGCAGGCTCGAGCGAACCGCGCGAAATTTGCACGACGCCCATCGAATTCTCGGTGGTGACAAACTGTGGTCCAGGTTCCTGGACATCTATTTCTGTCCGACCGAGACACGGAAGAATCAGTGCTCGATCGCCCGTTATCAAATGCGACCGGTTTAATTTCGTCGAGACATGTGCTGTCAGGCGACAACGGCGTATCGCGGCAGCAGTGAAATCCGTGTCGGGTGTGGCGGAAAGAAAGTTACCGCCAAGCGCGAAGAAAACTTTAGCCCCGCCGTCGTGCATTGCATGAATCGCGCGAACGGTATCGAAGCCATGATTGCGCGGCGGCTCGAAATTAAATGCCTCGCCAAGTTTGTCGAGAAAAGCCTCGGTCGGCCGCTCCCAAATCCCGACAGTGCGGTCGCCTTGCACGTTGCTGTGGCCACGCACCGGACACAGGCCCGCTCCCGGTTTTCCGATCTGGCCACGCAACAGCATCAGGTTGACGATCTCCTGAATGTTTGCGACTGCGTTGCGGTGTTGAGTCAGGCCCATGGCCCAGCAGAAGATCGTCCGTTCTGAAGCCACAAAGATTTCTGCCGACTGCTCGATCTGCGCCCTTGTGACCCCACTGTGCTCGACGATCTCATCCCACGAAACACTCGCTAATGCCGCCGCGAATTCCTCGAATCCAGTTGTATAACTATCGATGAAATCTCGATCGAGCGCGTTTTCATGCGCCAGCACCGCTTTCGTGATTCCCTTCAACAGCGCCACGTCGCCGTTGATCCGCACTTGCAGAAATAAATCTGCCAGCTCAGTTCCTGAACCAAGTAATCCAAGCACATGCCGGGGATGTTTGAAGCGCGTCATCCCGACTTCCGGAAGCGGATTGATATGGACCAGCTTGCATCCGTTTTGCTTCGCTCGTTGGAGCGAACTAAGCATGCGGGGATGATTTGTGCCGGGATTCTGGCCGATGACGAAGATCGCGTCTGCCTTGTCGAAGTCTTCGAGCGTGACAGTTCCCTTCCCGACGCCAATCGTTTCGTTCAGCGCCGTACCACTCGACTCATGACACATGTTCGAGCAATCAGGCAGATTGTTAGTGCCAAACTGCCTTACAAAGAGTTGATAAAGAAACGCTGCTTCGTTACTGGTCCTACCCGAAGTGTAGAAGATTGCCTGGTCCGGATAGTTGAGCGAGTTCAACTCAGTTGCCAGAAGTTCGAAGGCGTCGTCCCAGCTCACCAGTTCGTAGTGACTCGCACCGCGATTCAACATCATCGGCTGAGTAAGACGGCCCTGAGCGTTCAGCCATTGATCCGACTGCTCGGCGAGTTCGGCAACACTCCACTTTTGAAAAAACTCAGGAGTGACGCGTTTCGTGGTTGCCTCATCAGCAACATGCTTCGCGCCGTTTTCACAAAACTCAAAATGTGAGCGCTTCTGATCCGGCTCGGGCCAAGCACAACCCGGACAGTCAACACCGCCGACCTGATTGATCTTCAACATCGTGCGGGCGCCACGCACAAGTCCCATTTCGTCGGAAACAGCCTTGACCGCCGCAATTATCGAGGGCACACCACCTGCCGCCTTCACTTTATTTATCTCATCCGCCATCAGTTTCGACAGATTATACGAATCTATGTTAAAAGCCCCTACGAGGAAAAAAACTATATGATCCGACTCCGTCCCCTTCGGTCGCTTCTTCTCTGCGTTCTTTGCCTTTCAACCTTCGGAACAATCGCCAACGCACAACTAAAACCGGCTCGCGATCCGAATCAGGCAATCGATCAGGAATACACAAACAAGATTCGCGAGTATACAACCGCGCCCTATTTCAATTCTCCACTGACCGACTATTTGCCGGCTTCATCTGATGTGCCCACACCCAAAGCGGTGCTCGGCGACGTTGCGGGCGCACCCGGCAAGTTGCCGTACGCCGAAGATGTTTACAAATACATGCGCATGCTCGAGCGCGCCAGCCCGCGTGTAAAAGTGTTTTCAATCGGCACTACCGAAGAGGGTCGCGAGATGATCGCGGTGGCGGTCGCCTCCGAGCAACTGATTTCAAAACTCGATGAGAATCGCGCGCGACTTACGAAGCTCGCCGATCCGCGATCGATCAACATGGACGAAGCGGAGGCCGATCGCCTCGTAGCCGCGTCGTTCCCAGTCTATTACATCACAGGCACGATTCACTCGCCTGAAACCGGATCACCAACAGCACTGATGGAGCTGGCATACCGACTCGTCGTCGATAACAGCCCGTATGTCAAATTCATTCGCGACAATGTGGTCACTCTGATCACGCCGGTTGTCGAAGTCGATGGCCGTAATCGCATGGTCGATATTTACAACTGGCACCTCGCCCATCCAAATCAAAATTGGCCCGGCCTGGTCTACTGGGGTCACTACGTTGCCCACGACAATAATCGCGACGCGATCGGGCTCTCGCTTAAGCTGACGCGCAACGTGATGAATACCTTTCTCTCGTGGAAACCGCAGGTGATTCACGATCTGCACGAATCGGTTCCCTACCTTTACGACAACACGATCGGCGATGGTCCATACAACGCATGGGTCGATCCGATTCTGACCGACGAGTGGCAGATGATTGGGTGGAACAACGTGTCGGAGATGACGAAGTTTGGCATGCCCGGCGTGTTTGCACACGGCAACTTCGACACCTGGTCGCCTGGCTATCTGATGTTCATCGCTGCGACTCACAATAGCATCAGCCGCTTGTATGAAACTTTCGGCAATGCGGGCGCCGACACACTTGAGCGATCATTGTCGCCGAACGAGTATCAACGGACCTGGTATCGGCAGAATCCACCGCTTCCAAAAGCGAAATGGTCACAGCGAAATAACAACAACTACCAGCAGACAGCGCTGCTCACGTCGCTCTATTACTTCGGTAATAACAGCAAACTGTTTCTCAAGAATTTTTACATCAAGAGCAAACGCTCAATCGATAAGCCAAAGAATGAAGGTCCGGCGGCATACGTCTTTCCGGGCGACGATGTGAGACCGGGCAATCAGGCTGAACTACTACGAACGCTTCACGCTCAAGGCGTCGAGAT
>DASTVU010000478.1:0-4755 GCA_035758935.1 Pyrinomonadaceae bacterium
GAATAACACGCACAGCGCCAATCAAACGTCCCTGCACCGTCGGAAACACCGATGGCATCCAATGGTTTGCGGCGAGCGTCTTCATATCGTTTGTCATGAGACCGTTGAGAAACATCACCGCCTCCGACCCACTCACACGAATTCGTCCACGCGCCGCCGATAAATCGATCAGTCCCGCCCCGCCATCACGAACTGTTTCATACTCAGTCATATTCTTTATCTGTGTAATCTGTGGATGGCCTGTGCCACAACCTGATAATCCTTTAACTGCTCCGCCTCGCGTCGATGCGACGCGAGCACCTGCGGGCTCGGATGATAAATCGGCACGAGCACGCGGTTGTTCCACGAGTGTATTTGAGAAGCCGACGTTTTCAAATTCAACTCATGAGATTGAATGCGCTTCAATGCCTCGAGCGCAACTGAACCCAACGTCACAATCACGCGCGGATCGACGAGCTCAATCGTGCGCTGTAAAAACGTCGAACAATTAGTTAATTCCTTTTGCGTCGGTTTGCGATTTGCTCCTGACTCGGAGCGTGGATTACACAACGCCGCGCTGGTGATGAAGATGTCTTTGCGCGTGAGATTTATCGAACTGAGAAAGCGATCAAAATTTGCGCCTGACTGATCACCGGAAAACGGGACGCGCGTTCTGTCTGCGCCTTTTCGTCCGGGCGCTTCGCCGATAAACATTATGCGCGCCTCAGGCGAACCGTTGAGCTCACCCAACACTGCGCTGCGTCCACACATCGCAGGACACCGCGTACACACAGCCGCGTCTGCCGCCAACTCACGAAACAATTCTGTTCGAGTACTCTGCATTTAATAGAACACAAACTCGCGTGTCTCGATGTTATAGTCGCCGTTACGATAAGGCCAACCGTCTGGACCGATCAGTTCCATCCGGATCGTGTGCCTACCCGGAGTCCAACCCGTCACCCAGAGTGTTTCCCATCGATCGATCCAGCGCATATCTTCATCGTCCACAATGTAGCGCACACGGAACTGGCCGCCGTCGCCTTTCAACTGTGCGTTTGCCAGAGAGAAATCTATGATAATGGGCGAGTCTCCAAGAAAAAATATGTCTTTTTCCTTGCCGAAATTGAAGTTCAGTAACGGTTGAGTGGGGTCTACCTGCTTCTTCGGATCGTCAGGTTTTGCCGGTAATTTCTTTGACGGCATTGTTTCGATCTTCAAAACCTGACGCGGCGGCGGTGAAACAACTGTCGTCGCGGTTGTGTGTGCATTCTCGTTGTTGCCTGAACAACCGAGAGAGATGAGCGCAATGATCCACGGCAGTGCCTTGAGTGTCTTCATAAACAGTTCACAGATTACACAGATTATGTAAGAATCCGCGATGGACCAGCAAATCCCCAAGATGGAGTGCCCATGATTTACAGTAGAAAACTACGTCTCTTCCTGCTTGTTTTTAGTCTTCCTCTTTTAGCCATCACATTTTTCATCGGTTGTCGTGGCAGTAACACCAACGCTCCTTCAGCCGACGCTTTTACTCCTGAGATTCAACCACTACCTGCCCAACTCGCAACTTACGAACCGATGACCATTCCGCAAGACAATCCCATGACACCCGAGAAAGTTGCGCTCGGCCGTCAGTTGTTCTTTGACGAGCGTCTCAGCATTGACGGTTCAAAGTCGTGTTACTCGTGTCACGTTTGCGAGCACGGATTGACTGACGGTTTACCAAAAGCGATTGGCGCCGGGAACAAACAGCTTCCACGCAGCAGCCCGACACTCTGGAACATCGGCTATCACAAAGAATTTTACTGGGATGGTCGCAGCGGATCGCTCGAGGCGCAGGCCATGGCCGCATGGAAGGGCGGCAACATGGGCGTGGGTGAAAAAACCGGCGAGATCGTCGCGAAGATAAACGCGCTTCAGGGGTATAAAGCACAGTTTCAGAAAGTGTTTCAGAGCGACGCGACGGCTGAGAACATGATGAAGGCGATATCGGCATATGAACGAACGATCATCAGCGGCGATACCGCGTGGGATCGTTGGAAGGCCGGCGACAATACCGCGATCAGCATGAGCGCGTATCGTGGGTGGAATATTTTCCAGGCGATTAAGTGCAACAACTGCCACGACGGTGTGCTGTTTACCGATCAGCAGTATCACAACGTTGGTATCGGCATGGACCAGAAGGAACCGGATCCGGGACGCGGAAAGGTGACGAACAAACCGGAAGAAACCGGCGCGTTCAAGACGCCAACGTTGAGAGATGTCGCAAGGTCAGCGCCGTACTTTCATGATGGAAGTGCGAAGACACTGGAAGAAGCTGTTGACATCATGTTGGCTGGTGGGAAACCGAATCAGTATCTGGACAAGAAGAACCTTCAGCCGCACAAGATCTTGCCGGAACAACGTGAGGATCTGTTGAACTTCCTGAGATCGTTGAACGTCGACTGCAAGATCACAAAACCGGCGTTGCCGCAGAAATAGGAATAGAGCCACAGATGAACGCGGATGAACGCGGATCAGAATGAGTTCTGATCTGTGTTATCCGCGTTCATCTGTGGCTAATAATTTACGCGCGTGCGCTCTGGACGCCCGTGATCTTCTTCAAGCGATCCTCAACCGCGTTCCACGCGATGTTGGAGAAAAAAGCCTCAATGTATTTCGGCCGCTCGGCTGGTTTGTAGTCGAGCAGAAATGCATGCTCCCAAACGTCCATCACCAGGATCGGCGTGAAGCCGGCGACGTTCCCGGTTTCATGTAACGAGATCCAGTGGTTTGAGAGTCTGCCATTAGCAGGGTTCTGGTAACAGATGGCCCAACCCACACCACGCATCTTTCCGATACCAACAAAATCAGCCTTCCAGATGTCGTAAGTGCCGAAGCTCGTTTCTGCGGCTTTTACAAACGTCGAAGACTTCGTGGGATCGCCGGTGCCACCACCACTCTCCAAATTGTCGAAGTAGTACTCGTGCAGGACCATGCCGTTGTATTCGAACCCGAGCCTGCGTGTGAGCTCGGAGTAGGCAGGCATTTCGTCCTGGTCCACGTTTCCGTCTTTAATGAATTCGGTGATTCGCTCGGTTAGGTTATTGGTTTCCTTGACGTAGCCTTCATACAGCTTGAAGTGCATCTCCAGTGTTTGATCTGAGATACCTTTGAGTCCGCTGAGATTGAACTGACGCGCTTTATAAGAGCCGGTCGTACTCATACACACCTCCTTTAAATTATGGGGGTTGTGAAGAATATGACGCGGGAGTGTCGCGAATACGTTGTGAGGCTGGTGATTTAGTGTGACAGTCCACAGATTACGCAGATTACAAAAATCTGCGTAATCTGTGGATGGATCTTTACTTCCCGAAGATCACCCAGTCGCCGTGCGAAGTACCCATGAAAAGTAACATCGGCAGCGATAGCCAGGCGTTTGTTCTGGAAGCCAGGAAAGCCTGGCGGGCGAGCTCTGGTGGTGCTGCGGGACCGGTGCCGGCTGTCGCCGCAAGGATGCGTTTATTGTTTGGCCAGATAATCCCCCAAACATTCAACATCATCAGGACGCCGTAAGCTCCACCGATGCCAATCGAGTAGGCCTTGTTGCTCGCATAACTTTGGTCTCCCACGCTCAAAGCCGAGGTAAAGAAGGCCACCATTCCGTACGTAAAGAGTGCCACCAGTAGGAACACGACAATCGCGAACACGCGACCGTCTTTCGTTAACGCTGGCACCTTCTTAATGATCAGAAACTCGATCGCGAAGAGAACTATCGGGTACAGCAACCACATGAAAAGAACGTACCAGATATTAATCGTGCCGCCTCCCAGCGTATTTGCATTGGCCACGTCAGCTTTGAGGATGACCATTGCGTAGTACATAAGACCAGCGAGGACAGTTACAACCGCGCCCCATCGAAAGTACCAAAGCGCACGTCCGAGCAGGTCTGGATTGACCTTCTTCTTTGTTTCTGCGTCGAGGCCTTTTTGTACCGGAACGTTTACCAGGTTAAAAAAGTAGAGCAGCCCGATCCAGGTAACACCGGCGACAAAGTGGAACCAGCGCAGCAGGATGCGCCAGAGTTCGTCACCATTAGGAGCATTGAACACTCCGTCAAACATAGCCAGACTGATGGGGAGATGAGCAGTTGACTCAATTAACATAAGTCCTCCGTGTTGAAAGCCGGGGATTACGGCCGAAGATTACACCTAGACCAAGCTCCCGCGCAATCATTCATCAAACGGGCGCGGTCCAGGATCCATGCCGCGCACACTCGCCTGGTTGATGACGCGAACCTTCAAATCGTTATGAACGCGAATCTGGCACGAGAGACGAACGTTGGGCGCGAGCTCTGCTTCAACTGCAAGACGGTTTCGTTCGAGTTCGCCCATTTCGCCTGGTTCACCTTCGAGAATTTCGACGCGGCAGGTCGTGCAGCGAGCGTTGCCGCCGCAACGATGGAGGATGTCTATCCCGGAGTCTTCGAGGACGAGGACCAGTTTCTTTCCGTCTGGCGCTTCAGTTTCGACGAGACCGTTCGCGGTCTCTGCTTGGATCTTTGGCATTTACGGTTACTCCTGAGTTGCAGCTAGTTTTAATTCCATAAACTTTGCCCCTTCGACCGGGTTTTGACAATACGGCCCAATCTCGACAAAGCCAATCGACTGGTAGAGCGCAATGGCTTTGTCCATTTTCCCCGGTATCGTGTCGAGGCGCATCTGTGTGTAGCCAAGCTTACGCGCTTCGTCAATGAGCGACTCGACCAGAGTTCGCCCGAGCCCTGTCGCTCGATAT
>DASTVU010000479.1:0-6063 GCA_035758935.1 Pyrinomonadaceae bacterium
TGATCATCATCATGGTCCAGTTGAACCGCACGAGTCGCCCTGGGTGATGACCGTGCCGTTGATCGTGCTGGCAGTCTTATCGACCGTCGGCGGTTTTATCGGCGTGCCGTACGCGTTGAGTTCTGCATTCACTCATAAGGACGTCAACGTACTCGAGCACACGCTTCACCCTGTCGTGGCTACCTTGCCGGCTGTATCACATGGTGGGCCCGCTACTATTCCCACAGAAGGTGCGCACGAAGGAGCTGTTGTGCCCGAGGCGGAGGCGGCGCACGCAGCCAGCGCCACGCATTCGAGTGAAGAGATCTCCGCCGAACGTTTGCTTGCAGGGCTTTCTGTCCTGATTGGTTTGGCGGGAATGGGTCTCGGAGGGGTCATCTTCCAGAAACGCCCACTGCTTGCCATGCCGCGAATACTCGAGAACAAGTATTACGTTGACGAAATCTATGACGCGGCACTGATCCATCCGATCGAGGGCGCGTCGCGCGAAGGCTTGTGGAAGATCTTTGATGTAGGTGCGTTAGACGGCATCCTGCACGGGATTGGAGACGCAGTTACTGAACTTGGACGACTTGCGCGCTATCTGCAAGCCGGTTTTGTCCGCGGCTACGCAGCGATCATTCTTGTTGGAGCACTTATTTTGATTGGACTGTTTGCGTGGATGGGTTTTCCAAAGCCCTAAAGTTTTATGCCTTATTTGCTGACCATTTTGATCCTCTTGCCGGTTGTCGGGGCTCTTGCTCTCGTGGGTTATAGCTTTGTGTCGAGCCGGAAAGAGGAGCATTACCGCTGGATCGCACTCATCGTTACAGTTGTGACGTTCGCGGCGTCGTTATTACTGCTGCGTGGCGCAGGTGCATTTGGCGCTGAATTCAGATTCGAAGAGAACATAAGCTGGATTGGATCTATCGGCGCGCGTTATCACGTTGCCGTGGATGGCATCAGTTTGTGGCTGGTCCTCCTGACCACATTGCTGATGCCGATTGCGATACTGTCGAGCTGGACCGCAGTTCAAAAACGACAACTCTCTTACTACGTCTTCCTTTTGATCCTCCAATCGGCGATGACGGGTGTCTTTGTCTCACTCGATCTTTTGCTGTTCTATCTATTCTTCGAAGCTTCGCTGATCCCGATGTTTTTCCTGATCGGTATCTGGGGCGGTGAACGTCGCGTCTATGCCGCAGTAAAGTTTTTCATCTATACCGCGGTGGGAAGCTTGTTGATGCTGGTTGGCATCATCACGCTCTATTTCACGTATCACACGTTTGACTATCCGACACTTGTCCAGGCTCTGTCGGCAAGTCCGTTTGCGCCTCGCAGCGAGTACTTACTGTTTCTCGCGTTTGCGTTGGCGTTTTGTATCAAGGTCCCACTCTTCCCATTCCACACATGGCTGCCTGACGCACACACTGAAGCTCCTACTGCGGGTTCAGTGATTCTTGCCGGCGTCTTGTTGAAGATGGGAACGTACGGTCTGCTGCGCTTTAATCTTGGCCTTTTCCCAAATTCAGCGCGCGAGTTGGCCGCGCCTATCATCGTGCTTGCCGTCATCGGCATCATCTACGGCGCACTCGTCGCGATGGTCCAACCTGATGTGAAGAGGCTTGTCGCCTACTCTTCAGTTAGCCACATGGGATTTGTTGTGCTCGGATTGTTCTCGTTTACCGAGCTGGGCATGCAGGGTGCGCTTTACCAGATGCTCAATCACGGCGTTTCAACCGGCGCGCTCTTCCTGTTCGTTGGCTTCATATACGAACGCAGGCACACGCGAATGATTAGCGAGTTTGGCGGTCTTGCGAAGCCGATGCCGTGGTTTTCGACCTTGTTTGTGATCGCGTCGCTCTCGTCGATTGGTCTGCCATTTCTGAATGGATTCGTCGGTGAGTTTTTGATTCTGATTGGCTCATGGACGTCGAGGGCGGTTACCCATTCATGGCTCGCAACGATGTTCGCCGCAACGGGTGTTATTTGGGCCGCGGTCTACATGCTTTGGATGTTGCAGCGAGTTGTTTTCGGCAAGATCACGAATCCTGAAAACGCGGAGTTGTCGGATCTGAATAGTCGTGAGATCGGATTGCTTCTGCCGTTGCTCTTCCTGATGCTTTTCATGGGTGTTTACCCACGTGTGTTTCTCGATCGCTCAAGACTTAGCGTTGAGACAATCCGCGCTCGTGTTTCCGCAAGTCCGGCCGGCGGTTCATACACCACTTCGGACAAAGACAACTCTGAGATTCAGGTCGCAGGCAGCAAAACGGAATGAGTTCATTTTTTGGACAATCAATGATGCCGATCATTAGCTGGTCGCTAATCGCGCCGGAAGTGATTGTGTGTGCTGCGGCCGTTATCGTGATGCTCGTCGACGCGTTCGTTCGTCCGACTCAACGTTGGATCACCGGTGGTATTTCACTCGTCGGAATCGTAGCGGGCGCGATTAGTACTGTCTGGCTCTGGACGACTGGTACCCCCTCGACCGATGCATTCAACGGCATGATCGTGCTCGACGAGTTACGTCTCGGTTTTACGCTCATCTTTCTGCTCGTATCAGCTCTCACGTTGCTTATCTCGACTGTCTGGGTGCATGACGAACAATTGCCGGCGGGCGAATTTCATTCGCTGCTTTTGTTTGCCACCGTCGGAATGATGCTGATGGCTTCAGGCAATGACCTGGTCATTATTTTTCTGGGCCTCGAGATCCTCTCAATCGCCACTTACGTGATGGCCGGTTTCCGGCGCAGTGATGTTCGTTCGAACGAGTCGTCGCTGAAATACTTCATCCTCGGTTCGTTCTCGTCAGCGTTTCTCCTCTACGGCATCGCGCTGATCTACGGCGCAACGTCGATTGCGGAGCCCGGCCCCGGTGGATCACTGAGCAGAATAGTCGCCGGAACAACCAACATCGCGGAGATCGCAACTCGCGTTAGCCAGGCACAATATCCGGCGTTGCTTTACGCAGGCGCCGCGATGATGCTCGTCGGGTTTGGTTTCAAGATCGCCACGGCGCCTTTTCACATCTGGACACCGGACGTTTATGAAGGCGCCCCCACGCCAGTCACGGCATTCATGGCGGCCGGTCCGAAAGCCGCCGGCTTCGCCTCGTTCATTCGCGTGTTTGTCTTTGGACTGCCGTTTGTGGTTTCGGCTTCCAACGCAACTGGGGGTAACCTGCACCAGCTTTGGGTCGATGTGCTCGTCATCATGGCGATTCTCACGATGACGCTCGGCAACGTCGTCGCGATTGTTCAGAACAACGTCAAACGTATGCTGGCGTATTCGTCGATCGCGCACGCGGGATACGCGCTTGTCGGTTTTGTCGCAGCTGGAGCGGCTTCCGATCCAACTCAACGAAACAACGCCATCACGTCAGTCATCTTCTATCTGTTGACTTATGCGGTGATGAATATCGGCGCGTTTGCCGTGGTCCAACTGATCGCGCGGAGCGGCGATCGTAGAACAGCCATTGAAGACTATCGCGGGATCGGATTTGAAGCGCCGGTGCTCGCGTTCTCTTTGAGTCTTTTCATGTTGAGTCTGCTCGGAATGCCGCTGACCGCAGGCTTCATGGGGAAAATCATGGTATTCGGAGCCGCGATTGACCAGCACTACTACAAGCTCGTGGTTGTAGGTGTGCTCAACACCGCCGTGTCCGCTTACTACTATCTGCGACTGATCATCGTCATGTTCTTCGGCGAACGAACGATGGCATGGAAGGCGCCGAGTGTTCCTGCGAGCGTAGCGGTGGCTTTAGTGATAACGGTGCTTGGTGTGCTTTACCTCGGGATCTTTCCGGGACGAGTTATCAACGCTTTGCAAACCCGGATCGACTCGCAAATGTTCACCGAACAGTTAATCCACAGATTCCGCAGATAAATCTGTGTAATCTGTGGATGAAAACATGCCGGCCGAAAGCTACTCACAAAGGATCCAGGAACAACTTGGGGAAACATGGCTTCCGCGAATTTATCGCGAGCGCATACTGGGGCTGCGCACCCGTTCTTATCAGTTCGAAAATGCCAAACCGTCTGACCGTGTCGTTATACAGCACACGCTGCTCGGAGTTGAGCTAAAAGTCGGGCGCCGCCGGCTGCTCTGTCCGGATCTGGCTACCGCTCGGTACCTCTCAGTGTTTGCTCGCCTCGGTTGTAACGCTGTAGCAGTACCGTACGACATAACAAAAATCTCGCATTTAGCGGATGAATTGGAGTCATCGTGGTATAGAATGCTGTTGCTGGTTGAGCAGGAAGCCAGAACAGAAAGCACCAGATTCAGGGGGAGACTTCGTGGCCTGCTACTTGCTAAGATTCGGACGGAAATTGAAGAGGCCGGACCCGGAACGCGTGTTCCTGAGTTCAGGCAAAGTACAAAACAACGTTTGAAGTAAATCTCTTAACGACACATTACCGATAAATGACTCAAGACTTTACCCCCACTAACGACCGGACAAAAGTTTCCGGTGCACTCCCCTTCCCATTCAACCAGCAAACTTTCTGTCGCTACGAGCCGGTTGAGCAGCGCATTGAAGAAGCACGTGTGCTCGTAATCGACAACCTGCTGCGCGACGAGCGCGACCTGTCCGAAGTAGCTCGCGAAGAATGGGGCGAATTGCTGGCAGCAGAGTTGAGACGCGAACGGCTCATTGCCGGGATGGCGATTGAAAACATTCTCACCAACGTTTCCCGACTGGTGAAGCGGCCCACCACCGAGGTGGCGCATCTCTCCGAAGCCGGAGAGGCTGCTAAACGTTTTGCGCCCGACGCGATCGTACTGAGCGGGACATTACGGGATTTTGATTACTACCAGCAGTCGATGCTCGATGACTTTGGTCAGTTTATTCGCACGACGCAAACACCTGTGCTGGCAATCTGCGGTGGTCATCAATTGGTTGGTCTAAGTTTCGGTGCGCGAGTGGTGACGCTGGACAGACTCGAGCAACACGAGCAACGTATCGCTCGCCCGCATGAATATCAGTACCGCTTCATTCGCATCACCGAGCCTGCCGATCCGATCTTCCAGAACGTAAACTGCTCGGATCCTAATGCGCCCGCGCGTATTCTTCGCGTCTGGCAGAATCACGGCTTGCAACTCGACCGCGTGCCGGAAGGTTTCGAGTTACTTGCGACGTCGTATCTCTGTCGTAACCAGATGATGGTGAAGCGGAGCGATGGACAATTGATTTACACGGTCCAGTTTCACCTCGAGAAGTCGTTTGAAGACTGGAACAAAAACCGCACGCGCTGGGAGCACCCGAACGACTCGCGCGATGGTCGCATACTTTTTGAGAACTTCCTGACTCTCGCAACACGCAATTGATGTCGCCGGCGGGATCGCTCAAGCCACTCACGCAAAAGAGTCTTGCACTCGCAGCACGTGAGCTAGCCGCACGCGATGAGATCCTGGCCGGCATCCACGCCAACCACGGTGATCCGCCACTCTGGCGGCGTGCCACTGGATTCACAACACTCGCTCACATCATTCTCGAGCAGCAGGTGTCGTTGAAGTCTGCGAAAGCGATGCTCGTGCGTCTCGAGGCGTCGATTCAACCGTTCACACCTCTGCGTTTTCTTGAACTCGGCGACACGTATCTGCGCAGTCTCGGAGTGACACGGCAGAAGTCTGCATATCTGCTGCATCTTTCGGATTCGATCGTTAGTGGCGAATTGAGCTTCACTAAACTCGCGCGCATGAACGACGAAGAAGTGCGAGTGATGCTGACGCGAATCAAAGGAATCGGATCATGGAGCGCAGATGTTTACCTTCTGATGGCGATGCGCCGCGCAGACATCTGGCCCGCAGGTGATTTGGCATTAGCGGTTGCTATGAAGGAATTAAAAGGTCTCGCGCACCGCCCCGGTCCTGACGAACTGGAAAGACTCGCGGAACCGTGGCGCCCGCACCGCGCCGTCGCTGCAAGGATGCTGTGGCAGTACTATCTTGGGAAAAGAGTTTCTCACGCAAAGACGCAAAGACAGCAAAGTTAACCTTGAGATTCTCCTTTGCTGTCTTTGCGTCTTTGCGTGAGAAACTTACTTCGAAATGGTGGATGCAGTTGTAGTTGGGCGTGGCACC
>DASTVU010000480.1:0-13044 GCA_035758935.1 Pyrinomonadaceae bacterium
GGCGCTCTGACAATCCAGGTAGCAGCTCCACCTGTACCTAACTACAACTACGTCGGCATCCTTAGTCCTACGAATCGCGTCACGGATATGGCGTGGGTACAGGATAAGAACAACAAGGAACTCCTGACGGTTTATCGCGGCGACATTCTGAGCGGTAGATTTCGTGTGACCAGCATCTCCGACAAAGAATTGGTGCTCACTGATACCAGTTTGAAGATCAAACACACGATTGCAAAGAGCGAAGGTGATAAGGGTGCAAGCGGTCCTTTGAGTCGTCCGACACCGCGAGTTGATGCTGAAGATGACGAACCTTAGTCATGTCGATGACCACAATATATGTGGTTTGAGGTCGAGCGCCGTGGCGTCGCTCTCGCAAGCTGTTTCGGTCGCGTCGAGACGATCGGAGGGTGGTTACACGCTCGTAGCGTTGCTCGCCATGATGACTGTCCTCGCTCTCTTCGCGATGGCTGTTGCGCCCAGTTTGCAGCAACAGGCACAACGTGAACGAGAACAGGAAGCGATCTTCCGCGGTGAACAAGTTGCCGACGCGATTCGTGCTTACTACCGATATCGCAGTGGTACCGTTCGCGCTGTAGGCGATCAAGCATTGCCGAGATCGATGGAGGATCTGTTACAGGGAATTCCGGTTCCCGGTGGATCAAAGAATCGTCAAATTCTTCGTCCATCGGCCGCGCGCGATCCGCTGACACCGGAAGGTGAATGGCGTTTTGTTCTTCCTCGTAGCGAATCGCTGATCGATTTTCAGCAGTCGATAATGTTCTATACAAACAACGTCATGCCGACGGTAACTGATCCACAAATCACGCAGTTACAACAGTTTGCAGTTCCTCAAATAGTAAGTGTCACCAATCTTGGAGCCCTCTCGGCAACGCGCAGCACCTCATCTGCTGATGTCGATGCGAGTGGTCCATTCGTGGGAGTTGCGAGTCGCAGCAAGCGCGATTCAGTGCTGACGTACTACGGCATCGAGCGTCACGATCAGTGGATCTTCACGCCGCTGTTTCGTTAGTAAGAGTTGGACCACCTCTCACTTCCTTAACACTCCGATCTTCTTCTCGCAGTTGCGCATGGCTGCCTCCGTCTCGCGCATTTCAAACGTTGTTCGTTGCCTGATGAATCGATCACACGAAGATGGACCAGAGGTGTCCGTGTGAGGTCAAGGTGCTCGAACACGAGGCGATCACGGCGCTCACACGTGAGAAAAATATTTTTACAATCGAGTAATAAGTTATTGACATCCGAGTTAATTGCGTTTATATAGCAAGATGTTGTGCGCCGTTTACTCTAGCCCACAAGAAGGAAGCAAGCACATTATCTTGTGGTCACGAAGAAACAAAAACTAAACTCGAAAGAAGGAGCACATAGAAGCTATGGCAACTAAAAAAGGTGGAAAGAAGGCCGCGAAGAAGGGCGGAACCAAGAAGGCCGCGAAGAAAGCGGGAACCAAGAAAGCCGCAAAGAAGAGATAACCCGAACCAGCAGGTTACAGTACGTACCTTCCACCGGCGCACACAAACATCTGAGGCCGACGAGGCCTTACAAAAGAAACGACGAGACCTTCAAGCGAAGCTCGTCGTTTCTTTTTGTATACTTCCTTCATGCTCTCTGTCGCTCTCGTAGAACCTGAGATTCCTCCCAACACGGGAAACATCGCTCGCCTCTGCGCCGCCACCAATGTGCCGCTTCACATTGTCGGTGTCACCGGATTCCGGATGGACGATCGCGCCGTGCGACGCGCAGGTCTCGACTACTGGCCTGAAGTGCAACTCACGCGTCACAAAGATCTCGAATCGCTCTATCAACACTTGTCGCAGGCCCGCTTCGTTTATCTCACCACCAAGGCCGATCGGTCTTACACCGACTGGAAGTTTCAGCCGGACGATTGTCTCGTGTTTGGACGCGAGACCCGCGGACTTCCTGAAGAACTACTGCGCGCGAACTGGAACAACTGTTTGAAAATCCCGATGCTCAATCCACGCGTTCGGAGCCTGAATCTGGCCACCGCCGTCGGCATCGTCCTCTTCGAAGCGCTGCGGCAATTAGGCGATTTGCGAAAGTCCGTGGCTAAATAGCTTCAAATGCAACTGAGAAAAGATATCCGGAACATTGCCATTATTGCGCACGTCGACCATGGCAAAACGACGCTTGTGGACGCGATGCTGCGGCAGTCAGGTACCTTCCGGGAAAACGAACAGGTACGCGACCGCGTGATGGATTCAATGGATCTGGAACGCGAGCGCGGCATCACCATCATGGCGAAGAACACTGCGGTGCGCTATCGCGACGTGAAGGTCAACATCGTCGACACGCCCGGCCACGCAGATTTCGGTGGTGAAGTTGAGCGAGTGCTCAAGATGGTCGATGGCGTGATGCTGCTTGTCGATGCCGCTGAGGGTTGTTTGCCGCAAACCAGATTCGTCCTGCGCAAAGCACTCGAAGCGCGTCTACCTGCCATTGCGGTTGTCAACAAGATCGATCGCAGCGACGCACGACCTGCGGAAGTCGTCGACGAGATCTATGAGTTGTTCCTGGATCTTGATGCCACTGACGAGCAAATTGAGTTTCCGATTCTTTACGCCGTTTCCCGTGAAGGAACAGCGAAACGAAAACTCGAAGACCAATCTGAAAACCTGCAGCCACTGTTCGAACAGATCGTGAAATCGATTCCGGCGCCGAAAGAGTTGCGCAACGATTCATTGCAACTGCTGGTTGCCAATCTTGACTACAACGATTACGTCGGTCGCCTGGCTATCGGCCGTATCTTCTCGGGCGAGATCAAGATTGGCGATCAGATCGCAGTCGTTCAACCCGATCGTTCAATTCAGAAAACCAAGGTCTCACAGCTCTACGTTTTCGAAGGGCTGAAGCGAGAGCCAGTCGAACGAGCCGGCTTCGGAGAGATCGTCGCGCTTGCCGGGATTGAGAACATCAACATCGGCGATACCATCACCTCGTTCGACAATCCGCAACCCTTGCCGTCGATCGCAGTTGACGAGCCAACCATCGCGATGATCTTTGGCGTTAACAACTCTCCCTTCGCGGGGAAGGAAGGGAAGTTCGTCACTTCGCGCCAACTCAAGGAGCGCCTCGACAAGGAGATTCTCGGCAACGTTGCGATCAGAGTTGAAGAAACTGATTCTCCCGATCAGTTCAAAGTATCGGGACGTGGCGAGTTGCAGCTCGCAATTCTCATCGAGATGATGCGACGCGAGGGTTACGAGCTTCAGGTGTCAAAGCCCGAAGCGATCACGAGGAAGGTCGAGGGTAAGACGCTGGAACCGATTGAGGCTGTGGTTGTTGATTGTCCGGACGAGTTTATCGGCGTCATCACTGAAGCTCTCGGGCGACGCAAGGGACAGATGACGAAGATGATCAATCACGGCACGGGCCGTGTTCGTCTCGAGTTTGAGACACCATCGCGAGGACTGATCGGGTTTCGCAACGAGTTTCTGACGGAAACAAAAGGAACCGGTTTGCTGAACACGATGTTTCTTCGTTGGGGCGAGTGGCTGGGCCCGATGCGCGGCCGCGCCACCGGCTCGCTCGTAGCGGATCGCATGGGCGAAACGACAACGTACGCGCTTTATAACCTCCAGGAGCGAGGCACGCTGTTTGTGAGGTCAGGCACGCGCGTTTATGAGGGCATGATCATCGGCGAAAACGCGCGTGCGGTTGATCTTGATGTGAATGCGGTCAAGGAGAAGAAGTTAACCAACATGCGTGCTTCGACGGCTGACGAAGCACTGCGGCTCGTGCCTCCGAAGGAGTTGTCGTTGGAACAGGCGTTGGAGTTCATCGCGGATGATGAGCTGGTTGAAGTGACGCCACAATCGATCCGCTTGCGGAAGCGTGTATTACCCGCGAATATGCGTCCCAAGCGCAAGGAATCAGAGGAATAAGAGATTTCACGCACAGACGCAAAGGCCGCAAAAATGAGGCACGGTTTCTTCCTTTGCGTCCTCTGCGTCTCTGCGTGAGACGTCGGACATGCAACCTCAATTTCGACTGCCGCGAGTTTACGCGCTGACAGACGTACAGCTCTCCGGTCGTTCGCACGCAGAACAAGTTGAATTGTTGAGTCTGGGTGGAGCTTCGCTCGTTCAACTGCGAGAGAAGCGGATGCCGGCTCTGGAGTTTTTTGAACAAGCCAAAGCGGCAGTCACTGTTGCTGAACGAAGCGGAGTACGGTTGATCGTCAATGACCGCGTTGACATCGCGCTTGCGGTTGGTGCCAGCGGGGTTCATCTCGGTCAGGATGATCTCCCTCCGCATGCAGCTCGAAAGTTGCTCGGGCCAAATGCGATCCTCGGATATTCAACTCACAACGTAGATCAGGCGCTCGAGGCCGTGAAACTGCCAATCGATTATCTGGCCATCGGCCCGATTTTCCAGACCACCACCAAGACTGACACCTTTCCCATTCTCGGTTTGGAGGGATTGCGCGCGGTCCGCCGGACGATCGGAGATTTTCCACTCGTTGCCATCGGGGGCATCACGCACGCCAACGCCCGCGACGCCATTGCAGCCGGCGCAGACTCAGTCGCCGTGATCAGCGCCCTCCTGTCTGACCCGAATCGCATCACCGCGCTCACCAGAAGTCTGGCCCAAAGCCTCTCAACCCCGTGATAAACATAATTGTCTTGCGTTTATCATCGTTATGCGCGAGAATCTGACGGATTCGGAAGGCATCAAGGCCTTTTGAGCGGCTCCTACCTACCAGCAATAAAATGCACAAAAGCTTCCCAGCGGAGTTCGGACATAGATGAGCTTCTTTGATTTACCGCCCATAATTGAGCGCATGCTGCTGATTTCCGACAAAATCAGCGACCTGAATTTCTCAGTCGGCCAGCTTCCACAGGTAGAGATCAACGGAAAGCTGACCCCTGTTCAGCCGCTCGGGATGCAGAAACTCACGCCCTACCAGACCGAAATCATCGCTCTCACGCTCATGCATGGCCACCCGGATGCCGCCGAGCGCCTCGCGCGCACAGGCACCGCCGATCTCAGCTATTCACTCCCTTCTCGGGCACGCTTCCGCGTCAATATCTTTCAGCAACGTGGCGTTTACTCCATCGTGATGAGAGTGATTCCGACGGACATTCCCACTCTGAAGACGCTGGGATTGCCGTCGCATCTAGCTGATATCGCCGAGCTTCGGAACGGTCTTGTCCTTGTGACTGGCCCAACCGGTTCCGGCAAGAGCTCGACTCAGGCCGCAATCATCGACATCATTAACGAGAAGAAGTATTACCACGTCGTCACGATTGAAGATCCAATCGAGTATTTGCACTCGCACAAACGTTCGACGATCAACCAGCGCGAAGTCGGTCACGACACGCGCGACTTTCCGTCTGCCCTGCGTGCGACACTGCGCCAGGCGCCAAAGGTGATCCTCATCGGCGAGATGCGCGACTTTGAAACCACCGAGATCGCGCTTGAAGCTGCGGAGACCGGTCACCTTGTTCTCTCGACGCTGCACACGATCGATGCTTCAAAAACCGTTGACCGGATCATCGGCCTCTATCCCAAGAACGAAGAGCCGGTCATCCGAACGCGACTGGCCCAAACGTTCCGCTACATCGTTTCGCAGCGTTTGATCCCGCGTGCTGATGGTAGTGGTCGCATCGCAGCGGTGGAGATTCTGAGATCGAGTCCGCGTACGCGTGAATACGTCGAAGCAGGCGAGGTTGAAGGGAAGTCGCTACTCGATGCAATGCGTGACGGAAAACTTGATGGCATGCAGGACTTCGACACAGTTATCAAAGGTTTGATTGAGTCAAAGGTGGTGTCGCTCGAAGATGGACTCGCTTTTGCCACCAATCAAAACAACTTGCTGCTGTCGCTGAAAGGCATGACAGCGGGTGAAGATTTTATTCGTCGTGAAGTTGATCGCGTGCCGGCCAATGCTTTTTCCGACTCTGGTTCGATGCTCGGCCTGATTGAGTAGTCATGATTATTGTTTGTCCAAAGTGCTCGACACGTCTGCAGATTGATGACGAAAAGTCACCCAATCGTCCATTCAATGTTCGCTGTCCGAAGTGCAGCAACTCGATCAGTGCCGGTCCCGCTAGTCCCGCAACCGAGCAAAGTGCGCTTACTGTCGGAGGATCTCCGGCGACGGATCACCCGCGATTTGAGCAGTCGACCGCGCGCGCTTACGAGCCTGCGGCGCCGAGTGTTGCCAGTGGAGTGGGAACAAATGATGATGCGGTTCGCATGCTGTTTGAACTTTTGACCAAAGGGACGAGTCAGAGTGCCGATAACTCCAAGGCACGGCCGTCATGGGACAAGCGCAAGGCTTTGGTTTGCACGAGTGAGCCTTATCGCGAACTGGTCGCGCGCAAACTGACGCAGATCGGTTGCCAGGTATTTGTAGCGGAAGAGACGCGCCAGGCAGTTGAAACAATGCGCGCGAACAAGATGGACGTGGTTGTACTCGAACCGCAGTTTGACCCCGCCGAGCAGGGAGCAGCGTTCGTGATCAGGGAGATCAACGTACTTCGTCCGCCGCAGCGACGCCGGCTGTTCTTTTTGCTGCTCTCGCCTTCGTTGCGCACGATGGACGCGCACGCGGCATTTCTCAACAACGTGAACGCTATAGTGAACGTAGCCGATATTGAACAGTTAGAGCGGATCATGGAAGTGGCGTTGCGTGAATTCAACGAACTCTATCGCGAGTTCTACACCGCATCCGGTCTCAGCGCGTTGTAAGAATATTTAGCCACGGATTTTCACGGATTTACACTGTAAGTATTAATTCTTACCTGTGTTCATCTGTGAAAATCCGTGGCTGATATTTTTGACGTTTGCAACCCATGCGGGCTAATCTAACCGCGCGTGGATCAGAATCGACACAACGGTACACATCGGCACAAGCACACCAGTGAGAGCTGGCGGCGACTAAGTCTGGTTCTGATCCTGACGACGCTTTACATGTTTGCTGAAGTCGTTGGTGCGTGGTGGACCGGCTCACTCGCATTGCTCGCTGATGCAGGTCACATGTTTACGGACGTCGGCGCGCTGATTCTCGCACTGACGGCGGTTTGGTTTGGCTCACGCCCTGCGACCTCACGAAAGACTTTCGGTTACTACCGGCTCGAGATCATCGCCGCCCTCGTCAACGGTGTGACGCTCGTCGTGATTTCCCTCTTCATTTTCTACGGCGCATACGAGCGTTGGCTTTCGCCTCCTGTCATTAAGAGTGGACCGATGATAGTTGTGGCCGTGGGTGGCCTTGTCGTGAACCTTGCGTGTGCGTGGATACTCCATGCTCGTCATGAAGTGGATCTCAACCTGCGTGGTGCGTGGATGCACGTAATGGGCGATGCGCTCGGATCGGTCGCTGCAATTCTGGCGGGCGTTTGTATGTCGCTCTTTGGCTGGTACGCAGCGGATGCTCTCTTCAGCGTTGTCATCAGTTTGCTCATCATCTGGGGTTCAGTGCGATTGATCAAAGAATCGACGAACGTGCTGTTGGAAGGCACGCCCGCACACATCAATCTGGCCGCAGTTGAAAATGCGATTCTCGACACGCGAGGTGTTTCCGACGTGCACGATCTTCACGTGTGGACAATCACGTCGGGACGTGACGCGCTGAGTGCACACGTGATTCATGCCGAAAGCATCTCGCAACCTGATTTATTGCGAGAATTGCGACTGAAACTTCACGAACGTTTTGGTGTGGATCACCTTACAATCCAGATGGAAACCACTGAATTTGAAGACGAAACATTTCACTTTTGTCATGGCGGCACGGCGTGTTTTAGATCTGAGCGGAATTAGATCTTAGTTCTTTGTACTTTGTGTTTTGTTACTAAGTACAAAGCACAAAGTACTAAGCACCCTCTAATGGAACTCAATCTCCTTTTAACTCTGGACCTTCGAGAGCAGGCTGCCTTGCAAGCAGCTCTTGTTACTCACGGTGCGCCTGACGCGCTCGTGACTCTGGCACTCACCGGCGCGTGTCGTATCGGATCCATCGAGGAAGCACGACAACTGCGCAAGTGGTTAGCGGAAGCGCGCACTGCCGGTGATACTGATCTCGCCGCACTTCACGTCATCGAGAAAGCATTAATCGACTTCGGATTGTAGCCACAGATGAACACGGATCGAATTGAACTGAGTTATGGACGTGGGCAACTGGAGTTCAACTTTGATACGGCGAGATTCGCTGTTATCACCACAGATAGCCATGAATCATCATTGAGTGATTTTGAAGTCGGTGCTGCATTCGATGCTCCAATTGCTTCCCCGCCCATAGATGAAATCGTAAGCAGTGATGATTCGGTCCTGATCGTTGTTTCCGACGCAACTCGTGCCACGGCGAGTGCGCAAGTTGTAAATCTGCTGGTGCGACGTCTCGTGCAGGCCGGTGTCTCGCCGTCGAGCATGGCAGTAATCTTTGCCACCGGCATTCATCGACCAGTCACTGAAAAAGAAAAAGTTGAACTACTTACTCCTTTCATCGTGCAGCGGCTGCAAATCATTCAGCATGATGCGTACGATCAGAGCCGGCTCAGCACACTCGGAGCTATGGAAACTGGCGTAGCGGTCGAGGTGAATAGCGCGCTGCGAGAGTTCTCGCGCGTGTTCCTCACTGGCGGCATTACATTCCACTACTTCGCCGGATTTACCGGAGGCCGCAAGTCGATCTGTCCCGGACTCGCATCCGCGAAAACTATCGAAGCCACACACATGCTGGCGCTTGATTTTGAAACTAGCGGTCGCAGGGTTGGTGTGCAAACAGGACGACTCGATCGAAATGCAGTTCATGAAGAGTGTGAACGAATCGCATCCATGATCGCGCCGGCTTTCAGTGTTAACACTATCGTCGACGAAAAGAAGAAGGCGCTAAGAGTCTTCTGTGGAGATTGGCGACTAGCTCACCGCGCGGCATGCGACTATTACCTCGAACAGTATTCACTTGCTGTTCCGGAGAAACGCGATATTGTGGTCGTGAGTTGCGGTGGCTTTCCTCATGACATCAACTTGATACAAGCTCATAAAGCACTCGACATGGCAGCGCTTGCCTGCAAGGATGGAGGAACAATAATCCTGCTGGCGGAGTGTAGCGACGGATTGGGCCGCCCGGATTTCTTGAAATGGTTTGATGAGAACAACTCGCGAGCGCTTGCGGCACGCCTGGTCAACGGTTATGAAGTCAATGGTCAAACGGCGTGGGCGCTCCTGACCAAGGCCGAACGCTTTCGTGTTTGTTTAATTTCAGAATTGCCACCTGATGACGTCAGGCGCATGCGAATGATTCCGGTGCGAACTATTTCTGAAGCGCTTGACCAGGCGGGCAGCGGCGACGGCTTCATCATGCCGCGCGGGGCGGCGGTTCTGCCACGGATTGAAGCGCAGTGAAATTAGTCTTGAAGACGTGCAGTGTGCGAAGTTGGGAGTGGCGTGATCGCGACTCGATTGTGCGTCACGCAAACAACCGGAATGTATCGATCAACCTGCGCGATCGTTTTCCTTTTCCGTACACGGTCCGCGACGCTCGCAATTGGCTCGAAGGAGTCGTCGATCACAAACCGGAAACGAATTTCGCAATCGATGTAGCGGGCGAGGCGGTGGGTGGTATAGGCTTCATACCGCAATACGACGTCGGCCGTCGTTCTGCTGAGATTGGCTATTGGCTCGGCGAGGAGTTTTGGGGACGAGGAATCGCGACCGAAGCGTTGATTGCTGTGACTGACTACGCATTTACGAATTTCGATCTGTGTCGCCTGTTTGCGCACGTATTCGATTGGAATGGAGCTTCCTCGCGCGTGCTGGAAAAGGCGGGATATGCGTACGAAGGGCGCTTAAGAAAAAGTGTCACTAAGGAAGGTCAAACAATCGATCAGCTCATGTATGCAATGGTTCGCGACTGAAGCCACAAAAAGCACGAAAGGCACAAAAAAGGAGACGAAGATGAGAATAATTGCAGCGGGTATGATTTTACTTTGCAGCGTGTTGTGCGTGAGTGCTCAAGAGACACCGGTGATGAGTGGTTTGAATGAGAAGCGCGTGGCGCTGACTGAAGCTGCGGTCGCCTTAGATGCGACTGGAGCACCGGCGCTTGAAGCAACTCTCCGCACGACTGCGCTCAACGGTGCGCCGGATACGCCTGTTACTAACATTCGTATGATCGTCCGCAACAAGAGTTCAATGCCATACGCATTTGTTTCCGGTACTGCGACGTTTTACGATTCGGCCGGCGTGCGTTGCGGTGAAGGAGTATTCAAGGCGGACGCGCTGGCGGTAGGTGAGTCGTTTGAGACGGACACGCCCGGAATTCGAATTCGTTGTGAAGTAGCGACGTGGCGTGTTATAGCGTCGCATTTGTTACCGCGAACGCCGCCGAACGCACCGATCGGTGAGTTGAGTCGCACACCATCTAACTTCGTTATCAGCATCGACGGCGAGACGCATCCCATTCAATTGGACAGGCCGCTCGTTGTTACGCTTGGAGAGAAGCGCAGGACGATCATCGTGCGTGCTGCACAATAGATCCCAACGGGAACTATGCTCTCAACACTCATCGAGCTCCAACGTCTCAAACGCCTGGACCGCACCGGTTGGACCTTGCGTGGTCTTCCCAACGGCACTGAATCCGTTGCCTCCCATTCGTTTGGAGTTAGCGTGACTGCGATGTTACTGGCCGACAAATTCGTGGGCCATGGAATCGCGGTCGATCTCGAAAAAGTTCTTCGCATTGCTTTGCTTCACGACTGGGCCGAAGTGCGTGTTGGAGACATGCCGCGCACTGCGACTCTTTACTTTGGATCAGAAGCAAGAAAGCAGGCTGAAACTACTGCGTTCCTCGATGTGGTCGACAAGGTCGATACGGACGGCAATTACGCTAGTCTCTATTCCGACTACGAACGTCGCGAGAGTCTCGAGGCGCGACTCGTGAAGGCCGCGGACGTCCTCGACCTATTGATTCAAGTCTATGCGCTCGAACGCGCCGGCGCCCGTGGGTTGGATGAATTCTGGGAAGTTGCAGAAAAGCCGGATTTCAATCTTGAGGGTACTGCGGAACAGATTGTGCAAGAACTTCTCGAATTGATCCTGAAGGCGCGCAGCGAACTGCATAATAATGTTTGATCTTTTATCGGACTTTGTTTTAGGGCTCACGTGGAGCAAGGTACTCATCGGGGCCGGAATTTTTCTGGCCAGTTTTTTGATCAACCTCGGCATCGTTTCAATAATCCTGGTCAAACTACCCGCTGACCACTTCAGTAAGAACAGAGAGACGAAGTTCTGGCACGGACCTCGACCGGCAATTCATGCGGCCAAAGTCATCGGTAAAAACATCGCCGGTATTTTGCTGGTGGGGTTGGGTATTGTGTTGTCGTTGCCGGGAGTACCCGGTCAGGGTCTGCTGACGGTTCTTCTCGGTATAATGTTGCTCGATTTTCCAGGAAGAGATCGGCTGGAACAGAAGTTGTTAAGTAAACCGAGTATCGTGAGTACGATCAACCGGTTGCGCGGACGATTTGGGAAGCCGCCGCTCGAATTGAATTGAGAGGAGCTTAGTGCTTTGTACTTGGTTCTTTGTAAAGCTCCAAGGACAAAACACAAAGTACAAAGCTCAAAGAACCTTGGGCGCCTTTGCGCCTTTGTGGGAAACTCAATACAATTTCTTGATTCTTCGGCGTTTGATATGATTGGCGCCTAAAGCTTGATGCTCAAATATTTCAACGCCTACAGAATTGTGCCCTCCCGGTTACTGCTGTCAGTCTTAGCTGTCTCAGTTCTTTTGTTTACTTCTGGATGCGGGCTTTTCGGCGCCAAAAGAAAGATTTCGGTCCCGCAGCTTCTGACTCCGATAGTTAAAGCTGAAAAGAATCAATTGATCCAGGAAGTGAACCGGCTCTCGACCGTAAAGTCTATACACGGCAAGGTCGAGATACAGTTTGAAGACACGTCGTTCGCTTCGTTTGGTATTGCCGATCAATATCGACTCGTCGATGGCACCATTACGCTGCAGCGGCCCGGGCAGATCTATCTCGTCATTCAATTCACGTTCGTTGATATCGCTCAAATGGCGTCAGACGGCGAACACTTCAGCGTTGCTGTGCTGCAGGGCGATGATAAGTACAGGCGCTTCGTGAAAGGTACTAACAGCGCGAACTATCAGCGGCTCGATGCGCAAGCAAACGGCACGACCGCTAAAACCGATAAAGAAAAGACCACGAAGCAAACAGTCAACGCGCTTTCGAACCTGCGTCCACAGCATTTTACGGACGCATTCATGATTCGTCCGATCGAGCCGAATAACTCGATGCTGTACGTGCAAAGCGAGTTTTTCAATGAGGAGGCTGACAGTCGTCCGCAGGCGAAGAAGGGCGTTCGCGTCATGCGTGGTTATTATCTCCTCGAGGAGTTTTCTAGCGTCGGCGGTGAGACTAAACTGCAAAGAAGATTGTGGTTTGATCGCGTAAACGCTATTCGGCTTGCACGTGTGCAAACATATAACGGCGAGGGCGTGCTAATTACAGATGTTTCTTATTTCAACGAGAAGATTCTTGGCAGTAATGCAACGGCTTCACTGCCCAGTCGTATCGAGATGACGCGACCACAGGATCAGTATAAGTTGAGTATCAGTTATCAGGATTCTGCTTCCGTGGAGTTAAATCGAGATTATCCATCGAAGGCGTTTGTGTTGGAGAATAAGTGGGGGCTAAAAGTACTTGATCTCGACGCCCAGGACAAGAAAGTCACGTCTAACAAGTAAATGAGAACGATTCTACACGCCGAAGATCTCGTGAAAGTCTACCGCATTGGGAAGGTGGACGTGCCGGCCCTGCGTGGCGTTTCGCTCGAGGTACAGGAAGGCGAGTTCGTAGCGATCATGGGTCCGTCGGGTTGTGGAAAATCAACGATGCTCCACTTGTTGGGAGGATTGCTCACTCCAACATCCGGACGAATAGTGATCGACGGCGACGACATAACTGCCGCCTCAGACGCAAAACGGACCGCCGTACGACGAAAAAAAATCGGATTTGTTTTTCAACGGTTCAACCTTTTCCC
>DASTVU010000481.1:0-13774 GCA_035758935.1 Pyrinomonadaceae bacterium
CCGACGAGCGACAACAACAGCGATTCGGTAAGCAGTTGCCTGATGACGCGCCAGCGACTTGCGCCAAGTGCCGAACGAATTGCGACTTCTTTCTGTCGCGAGAGCGCTCGCGTCAACAACAGACTGGCAACGTTCGCACACGCGATCAAAAGCACGAATCCAACTGCCGCCAGCAGCACTATCAGAATCGGCCGAACTGTCCCGACCACCTCTTCCTGGAGCGGAACCACTCGCACAGTTGTTCCCGCATGTGAGTCGTTGTGCTGTTGTTCAATGCGACTCGCGATCAAACCCAACTCGGATTGCGCTTCGCCAACACTCTTATCTGACTTTAGCCGCCCGATCAGATTCGTTCCGTGCATGAAGCGGCGCGTCAACTGGTTCTGCGTGGGCTGATAAGGCACCCATAAATCTGCCGGTCGAAGCGCAAACTGAAAACTCGCCGGCAACACTCCAATCACGGTGTAACTCTCGCCATTCAACGTGAGCGCACGACCGACGATCCCCGGATCGCCTCCGAATCTGCGCTGCCACAAACCGTAAGTCAGAATCGTGACCTTTGGTCCACCCTGAGTATCTTCACCTGCCTGAAAGGTTCGACCGAGCATCGAATCGACACCGAGCACGGAAAAGAAGTTCGCACTGGCTCTCGGCGCGTTAAGACTTTCCGGATCGCCATAGCCACTGAGAATCAGACCGCCGCCGGTGTAAGCCGCGAGGCCTTCAAAGACATTGTTCTGCTGGTAGTCCTGGTAGTCGGGATAGGAAAACTCGCGCTTCGGAAATTCTTTCTTCGGCGTGTTTTCCCAAATGTGATAGAGCCTGTCGGACGACTTGTACGGCAGTCCACGCAACAGTGCTGCATCAACCACCGTAAAAATCGACGTGCTCCCACCAATCCCGAGCGCGAGTGTGATCACGGCAATCGCCGTAAACATCGGATGTTTGATCAATCCGCGCAACGCAAATCGAATATCTTTAACGACTGAATTCATCATCTTGTTAATCCTGAAAATCTTTTCAATCCTGTCCCCAACTTCTACTCGTATCTCAACGCGATCAGCGGATCCACACGCGTCGCCCTCAGCGCCGGAATCAACGACGCCACCATCGCAATCACAAAAAAGATCAGCGACACAAACACAAACGTCCCGCGATCCGTCGGCGTCACACCAAACAGCAGCGTCGTCAAAAACCTTGTCAGCATCAGCGCGCCACCAACACCGATCACGATCCCGGTCAACACAAGGACAAATCCATTCTTCATGATCAAACTCAGCACATTGCCGGCACGCGCACCGAGCGCCATGCGAATTCCAATCTCGTGTGTGCGTTGCGTAACTGAGTAAGAAACGATCCCGTAAATACCCACGGCGCCAAGAACAAGCGCGAGGAGAGCAAACGCAGTAAACAAAACCATCAGCGAACGCGAAACAGCGACTTTCTCATCCACGCGTTGGCCGAGTGTTTTGACATCATGTATCGGTTGATTCTTATCGATTGCGAGCACTTCGCTGCGCAGAACACGCGCAACATCGAGCGGATCTGACGTGGTCCGAACCATCATCGTCATCCCGTTCATTGGCATCTGTGCGAACGGGACATAGAGCTCGGGCGTGACCGCATCGGTAATCCCTTCCTGCCGAATGTTTCCGACAACTCCGACGATCGTTCGGCAAAGCCCTTCCTTCTCTTCACACCCAAAGCCCACGCGCTTGCCAAGCACATCGCCATTCGGAAAGAAGCGGTTGGTAAACGCCTGGTTGACGATTGCGACTTTCTGCGCATCGGCGTGATCGCGCGAGTCGTAATAGCGGCCGCTCAAGAGCGGTATCTTCATCGTCTGAAAATACGCAGGCGACACTGTGCCGGCGCCGATCGGCGGGTCTTTCTTGTCGTCCAGTGGTATTGGAGTTTCGATGCCGGTAAACACAATGATTCCAAAGCCGGAGAGCGGCGTATGGTTAATCATTCCGGCTGATTCGACTCCCGGTGTTGACTGTATACGTTGTAATAAACTGTCGTAGAACGCGTGCGTTTTTGCAGGCTCTTTGTAGCTCGAGCGTGGCAAATTGATGCGCGCAGTGAGTACGTTAGTGCGATCGAAGCCAAGATCTATCGCGAGGAGTTTGTTGAAGCTCCGCACCAGTAATCCCGCAGCTACGAGTAACACGACGGCGAGCGCAAGTTCGGCAACGACGAGCCAACCGCGAAAACTCCGCAGTCCGAAACTCATCAGTCCCTGCGAACGGCTGTTGCGCAGCGCCTGAATTAGATCGGGTTTTGAAGCAGTTAGCGCCGGCACTAAGCCAAACACAATGCCGGTTAAGAGAGACAGACCAAGAGTGAAGGCAAACACGCGCCAGTCGAGCGGAATGTTATTCAAATCGTAGACGGAGGTTGCGAACCCCTTGGGCACAAGACTCGCAATCGCTTGCGTTCCCCACACCGCGATCAACAAACCGAGACCACCGCCGACGAGACCAACGACGACGCTCTCGGTCAGTAGTTGCCTGATCAGTTGCCAGCGGCGCGCTCCAACTGCGGCACGCACTGTGAGTTCGCGTTGCCGTGAAAGGGTGCGCGAGATCATCAAGCTCGCGACATTGACACACGCCAACAACATCACGAGTCCGACGGCGCCCCATAAGACATAGACCGTAGAGCGAACACCGGCGACGAGTTGGTTGTGAAGCGGCGCCACCTCAACTGGCGTTATCGGCAACGGGTCTTTACCCGGCTGTGATCCTTGAGCCGATGCTTGTTGCGCGATGAGACCTAATTCAGTTTGTGCGCCGGCCAGAGTCGTGTTCGGTTTAAGACGGCCCACGACCTCGACGAGAGCAAAAAAATCACCGTACGTCTCTTTGTATGGATCGAGAGCAAATGGAAGCCAAATATCAAACTCCCCCGGAAAGCGAAAACTGTTGGGCATCACTCCGACAATCAAATACGGCTTGTTGTCGAGTGTGAGTGTCTGGTCCAGAATTTTTTCATCGCGGCCGTAACGGCGTTGCCAGAAATTCTCGCTGACAACGACAACCCTGGTCGCTCCGGGTTTATCTTCTTCCGGAAGGAAATAGCGACCGCGCACAGGTTGAACGCCGAGTGTTGTGAAAAGACTTGCCGTGACTTTCGCGTAGGGAATGCGCTCCGGTTCGCCGTTGCCTGTGAGATTGATGTTATCGTCACTAAACGCAGCGACGTCTGCGAGGGTCGTGCTTTTCTCTTTCCACGCCAGGTACTGGTAACCGGCGATACCCGGGAAAGAGCTGGGGCCGCCCGAAACTTTATGAACGGAAACAAGCTGTTCCGGATCGCGAAACGGCAACGCTTTCAACAACACAGCATTGACCACGCTGAAGATCGTAGTGTTCACACCGATCGCTAACATCAACGTGATCACCGCTACAGCCGTAAAACCCGGATGTCGTAACAGGCCCCGGATACTCAATCGTATCTCTTTCAAAGCTCTCTCCAATCCATCCACAGATTACACAGATAAATCTGCGTAATCTGTGGATTGCGTTTCATTCGTACCTAAGCGCCACAAGTGGATCGACCTTCGTTGCCCGCCGCGCCGGAATGAAGCACGCCAGCATCGCAACGACGATCAAAACCGCCGACACAACACCGATCGTCAATCCGTCAGTCGGTGTCACTCCGAACAACAAAGTCGCCATCAATCGCGTCAACGCGAAAGCTCCTGCCAACCCGATTCCCACTCCGACAATCACCAGCGATAGTCCATTTCGAATAATCAGTTTGAGAACATCGATTGCGCTCGCACCCAACGCCAGGCGTATTCCAATCTCCTGAGTTCGTTGCGTTACCGCATTGGACATCACGCCATAAATACCGATCGCCGCCAGCAGCAAAGCCAGGCCGGCAAATAGTGATAGCAGCGACATGTTGAACCGGCGTGCAGCGAATGAACTCGCTGCAACGTCACTCATCGTCTCAACCCTGGTTACCGGTAACTGCGAATCGACTTTCCAGATCTCCTGCTTGAGTGCCTGGACAGTACCCGCCGAGTCGTCCTGCGTTCGGACTGCAAACGACATCCATCGTTTCCACGGATTGATTTGTGTGTATGGGGAATAAAGAGCCGGCTCCTCGGGTAAATCGAGGCCGAAATGTTTTACGTCGCCGACAACGCCAACAATAGTGATCCAGTGGATCTGACGGTCGCTCGCCCAACGCACTCGTTTGCCCAACGGGTCTTCGTTTTGAAAATACTGGCGCACGAGCGCTTCATTTGCGATGCCGACCAGCGGCGCTTTCTCATCAAAATCCTGTGGACCAAAATCGCGTCCGTTACGCAGCGGAATCTGCATGACTTTGAAGTAATCGCCGATGACGCTGCGACTTTCCAGACTCGGTTCATCACCGGGCGCGATTGGCGGCCGGTTCTCGATCAGAAACTCGTGATCGAGTGACTCGCCGCTGAGTGGGAGTTCACTGATCATCGCGGCCTGCACTCCCGGCAGTAAATTCATTCCGGCCAGGACTTGTTTGCGAAAGCGCGTTTGTGGAGCGACTTCCTTGTAGCCAGTCTCAGGCAGCTCGACTCGCATTGTGATCAAATGATCGGGATTGAAACCCGGCTCGACCGAACGCAGTTTCCAGAAAGTCTTGATCAAGAGACCAGCGCCGACGAGAAGAACGAGTGCGACTGCAAATTCAAGGACTACGAATGTGCTTCGCAATAGTTGTCTTGCACTTCCCGCGGTAACGCTTCGTGCGCCTTCCTTGAGCGCGTCGCCAACTCGACCACGCGACGCAGTCCATGCCGGAACGAGGCCGAAGATCAGTCCGGTCAATACCGAGATACCGAGAGTGAAACCGAGAACACGTCCATCCACTCCGATCTCGGTTAGTCGCGGAAGGTTCTCCGGCTTGAACGACACCAAAAGACTCGTGCCCCAATACGCAAGCAACACCGCTGCGGCGCCTCCGGCAAGTGACAACAACAAGCTCTCGATCAGCAACTGGCGCATCAAACGCCAGCGACCCGCACCTAACGCACCACGAATCACAAACTCGCGTTGACGTTCGGCCGCGCGCGCTAGCAGAAGATTGGCGAAGTTTGCGCACGCGATCAGAAGCACAAAACTCACTGCGGCAAACAAGATGTAAAGCGACCAGCGCGTCTCGCCGACGATTCGTTCAAGCAACGGGGAGAGCACAGTGCTGCGATTCTTGTTGTCTGCCGGGTATTGTGCGGCGAGGTTCGCATCGATCACCTTCATTTCAGTGCGCGCCTGCTCAATGGTTACTCCCGGCGCGAGCCTGCCGATCGTGCGCAGGAAATGAACGCCGCGAAAATTTGCCGCGAGTGGATTCGACACGTGCACCGGCGTCCACGCTTCGGTGTTTTCACGCGTGGGGATAAACGTGGCGGGCATGACACCAATGACGGTGTACATGTTGCCGCTGAGTGGAATTGCCTTACCGAGAATCTGCTCGTCGCTGCTGAATTGCTTCACCCAAAGGTTGTGACTCAACACCACCACATTCGGAGCGCCGTTTTTGTCATCCTCCGAGGTGATAAAGCGTCCGCGCTCCGGCTTCACGCCGAGGGTTTCAAAGAGGCCGCCGGTTACTTGTCCGATCTGAATTTGAACTGGTTCGCTGCCGGCCGTGTAAGCCATGGGCTGCATCACCATGCCGCCAAGCCGGCTGAACGTCTTGCTCTGCGCCTCAACATCTGCGAGATCGGGCGCCGATTGATTCGATCTGAAACTGACTAATCGAGACGGGTCGTCGTAAGGCAGAGGTCGCAGCAAAACGCCATTGATGACACTGAAGATCGCGGTGTTCACGCCGATACCGAGACCAATCGTAATCACAGCGATAGCCGTGAATGCCGGACGCTTTAACAAGCTGCGCAGGCCATAGCGAATGTCTTTGATGATTGAATCCATAATCTGTGGATGGCCTTTCTATTCATATCTCAGCGCTTCGAGCGGATCCACTTTCGTTGCGCGGCGCGCAGGTATGTAGCAAGCGAGCAGCGCAACGAACAGCAACAGCACCGTGATTGCTACAAACGTGAATGGATCCTTCTCACCAACACCAAACAAGAAACTCCTCAGCAACCGCACGAGTCCAAACGCAGCGGCGAGCCCAATAACCAGTCCAACACCAATCACAGCCATTCCCTGCCCCAGGATCATCTTCAGTACATCGCTAACCTGCGCGCCCAACGCGATGCGAATACCGAGCTCGTGCGTGCGTTGTGTCACTGAGTAAGCGGTGATGCCGTATATCCCCGCGGCTGACAAAAGCATTGCGACTGTGCTGAAGAGCCCCAACAGGAAGAGATTGAACCGCGGCTGAGTGATCGACGCGCTGACAACGTGGTCCATCGTCTGCACGTTCGACACCGGAACGGACTTGTCGACTTCATTAACAATCTGCCGCACCGAAGCACTCAAATTCGAGAGCTCGACATTTGAGCGCACCACAAGCGACATGGCGGGCCAGTAATCCTGCAACGCCGCAAAGTAGAGTTCCGCAGTCGGCTCCTCACGCAGCTCCATACTGCGAACATCCGCTACCACACCAACAATCTCAAACCACCTCGGCTGGTTATTGTCTGTGCCTCCGAATGTGATTCTTTTTCCAATCGGGTTCTCGCCGGCAAACTCTTCGTCCGCCAGTTTCTGGTTGACGATCATTACGCGAGGTGAGTTTTCATTGTCGCGATCGGTGTAAGCGCGCCCCTGAAGTACGGGAATTCCCATCGCGCGAAAGTAATTCGGACTGACAGCGCGATAGTTCGCACTGGGCCACTTGTCGGGAGTTGTGACTGGACGCCCATCGACACGAAACCCCGCTGTTGGTCCTTTGTCGAGAGGCAGCGTATTGATGACTCCAGCATCCTGCACACCCGGAACAGCACTGACTTTTTGAAGCACCTGGCTGTAAAACTTGTCGAAGTCCGCCTGGTTTTTGTAGTTCGGGCCCGAAGGCGTTAACTTTGCGGTCCACACGTGTTCCGAAACGAATCCGGTGTTCACTGATTGCAGACGCAGAAAACTTCTGAACAGCAAACCTGCGCCGACCAGCAACACGACCGATAACGCCACTTCAAACACGATAAGCGCCTGGCGAAAACGACTCTGACGTCGATTTCCCGAAACTCCCCGCCCGGTCTCCCTGATTGCTTCCTGAACGTCTGAACGCGAGATCTGAAGTGCCGGAACGATACCGAAGAGAATTCCGGTGAGCACTGAGGCGGCGAAGGTGAAACCCAGAACTCGCAGGTTCAGATTGATCTCATTCAGACGGGGAAAATCACCGGGCAGCAGTTTTGTGATGCCAGCCACTCCCCAGTAAGCAATGAGTAGCCCGACAAGGCCGCCCGTAAGAGCGAGCACTGTGCTTTCGGTAAACAACTGACGCACTACGCGCGCTCGAGAAGCGCCGAGCGCCGCGCGAATCGCCATCTCTTTCTGTCGTGAAGCGCCACTCGCGAGCAGCAGATTCGCGACATTCGCACACCCGATGAGCAACACGAACGTAACCGCACCGAGCAGCAACCAAAGCAGTTTGTTGGTATCGCCGACAAGGTGTTCGTGAAGTGAAGCGACTCGATTGAAACGCCGGTTGTTTGTGTCGGGATACTGTTGTCGCAGCCGCGTCGTGATCGTCTCCATTTCGCCCGCGGCTTGCGGCAGCGACACGCCGGGTTTGAGCGTCGCGACCGCAGCGAGATAGCCCATTCCGCGCGTTTGGGTCACGTCCTGGTTGGGCCACAACTCCGGCACGAGTTTCAGAGGTGGAACCCAGACTTCCGTCTTGTCCGGATATTGAAATCCAGCAGGACCAATGCCAACGACGGTGTAATTCTTGCCGTCGAGTGTGATCGGTTTTCCGACCAGGGACGGATCTGAGCCGAATCGTCGTTGCCAGAGCGCATTACTAACAACAACGACCGGCTCATGTCCCGCCTGTTCATCCTGAGGAATAAACAATCGTCCATACTGCGGTTTGATTCCGAAGACTTCGAAGAAATTTGCGTTGGTTTGCGCGAGCTCGATGCGCTCAGCGGAATCTGAGAGCGCGAGATTTGAAGTGGTTTGCTTGATTGCAGCGAGATGCTCAAAGACTGTGTTTTGCGCGCGCCAATCGAGGAAGTTCGCTGACGTTACCTGGACTCGTTTCCCAGCCGCATTCAATTCCTGAATGGCCACGATGCGATCAGCTGTTGCGTAAGGCAGTCGGCGCAACAGCACACTATCAACAACGCTGAAGATCGCAGTGCTTGCACCGATACCAAGCGCGAGGGTGAGCACGATGAGGGCCGTGAAACCCGGATGCTTCAACAACCCTCGCACGCCGTAGCGAATGTCCTTGATTATCGAATCCATTTAATCAATCCATCCACAGATTACGGCGATTATTCTGTGTAATCTGTGGATAGCCTTTCACTCATACCGGAGTGCCACGAGTGGATCGACCTTCGTCGCTCGACGCGCCGGTACCACGCACGCAACGAATGCCACCGCAGTCAACGAGCCCGCCACCGCCACAAACGTAATCGGATCCTTCGCCGTGACGCCAAACAGCAACGACGCCATCACTCGCGTCAGAGCAAACGCCCCAACCAAACCAAGGATCACTCCCACCAGCGACAGCAACATTCCCTGCCTTACGACGAGCTTCAAAACATCCAGCTGTCGCGCGCCGAGTGCCATGCGAACACCGATCTCATGTGTTCGTTGCGCGACCGTGTAGGACATCACACCGTAGATTCCGGTCGCCGCCAGGATCATCGCGAGTGCCGCAAATGCTCCGAGTAACGTCGTGCGATAACGTGGCACGGCCACCGATGAATCAACCCACTCAGTCATCCTTTTCACTTCTGAAATCGGCTGATCGGGATCCAACGCATGAACTTCCTGCCGCACAGCGCCAACGATGCTCAGAGGATCGTTCTGGGTACGGACGACAAGATTCCTTCGGCTGGCAAAGTCGCGAGTCGGTAAATACATCGCAGGGAATGGCTGGGCTCCAAGGGAATTGTGGAGGACGTCGCCGACAACGCCGACGATCTCGAACGCTACGCCGCTCATCCCTGAGACCAAACGTTTGCCCAATGGTTCTTCGTTCGGGAAAACCGTGTCAACGAGTTGCTTGCTGACGATTGTCACCGGTTTGCCTTCTCTGACTTCCTGTTCGGTAAAGTTGCGTCCACGCAAAAGCGGAATACGCAAGGCGCTGAAGTAGTTTGTATTGACTAAACGGAAGTCAGCGTTCAAAGCTTGATCCGGTGTGACCGGTGGCCGGCCTTCGACCGTGTAGGGCAAATCGCTAAGCTGGCCACTCATGGGAAGCTCGGTGACTAGACCAACAGACTCCACGCCTGGTAATGAGCTGACGCGCGACTCGAGTTGTTCGAAAAAGTTTGCCCGCCGTCCTTCGCCTTCGTATTTCTTATTGTTTAAGTCGATTCTGAGCGTCAGTACATTATTCGCATCGAAGCCGGGATCGACCGATTGCAGCGCGATCAGGCTTCGCACCAATAGACCAGCACCGATCAATAGAACGACAGCGACTGCACTCTCGAAGACGACGAGCAAACTCCGCGTTCGATTTCGCAAAGTGCCTTCCGTACCGCGCGCTCCGTCTTTCAACGAATCGATAAGTCCCACTTTTGCAGTGCGGAAAGCGGGGGCGAGACCAAACAACAATCCGGTTGCGATTGAGATCGCAAACGTGAACGCGAGGACATAGCCGTCAATCTTCACGTCGGCCGTCGGCGGCAAGGTGTTTCCACTCAAACTGACAAGCAGTTCGACGCCCCAGAACGCAAGCAACGCACCGAGCGCACCGCCGGCGATTGAGAGCAACAGACTCTCAGTAAGCATCTGACGAATAATGCGCAGTCGACTCGCACCGAGCGCAGTTCTCAACGCGATCTCTTTCTGTCTTGCAGCCGCACGCACCAGCAGCAGATTGGCAACATTCGCGCAGGCAATCAGCAGCACAAATCCAACCGCGCCGAAGAGAACGAAAACCGTAGTTCTCGTTCCGCCCAGGAGTTGTTCTCGCAAGGAAACGACTCGCAGGTTCCGGCCAGTGTTGGAATCAGGAAACTGTTGCTCGAGGCGAGCAGCGATTGCATCGGTGTCCGCCTGTGCCTGGGTCAGAGTAACGCCGGGTTTCAATCGACCGATCGGCCGCAGGAAGGCAGCCTTGCGCCACTTCATCTCCGGAGAGCCGTCGAAGCTGAGTGGAATCCACAACTCCGCTGACTGCGGAAAGCTCACGCCCGCCGGCATCACACCCAGTACCTGATACGACTTGCTATCGAGAATAATCGTCTTACCAACGATGTCTGCGTCGCCGGCAAAACGCTTTTGCCAGAAAGCGTGACTCAGAATGGTGACCTGGTCCTGACCCGGCTTTTCATTATCAAGAGTGAACGTGCGACCCAGGGCCGGAGTTACGCCGAAGGCATCGAAGTAATTCCCGCTGACTGTGGATGCCATGAGGCGTTCAGGCTCACCGGAGCCGGAGAGATTTACGGCGCCTGGTAAGGTGCCTGAAGCGGCAAACTGTTCGAAGGTTTTGTTTTGACTGCGGTAATCAAGGAAGTCGGGAGGAGAAACGCTGGCACGACCAGGGCCGTTACGAATGTTTCCCCACATCCAGACGAGTCGATCAGGTTCAGGAAACGGCAGTGGACGGAGAATCACTGCATTCACGAGGCTGAAGATCGCCGTGTTCGCGCCGATACCGAGAGCGAGTGCGATAAGCGCGATCACCGTGAATCCCGGCCGCTTCAACAACCCTCGCACGCCATAGCGAATGTCCTTGATTATGGAGTCCATAGTCCCTCCTTAATAGGTCCTATAGGACATATAGGACCTATTGGACCTATTCACTCGTACCTGAGCGCCTTCAACGGATTCACGCGCGATGCGCGACGCGCGGGTACATAACCCGCGAGCAGCGCAACGATAGTGAGCACCACGCATGCGCCAACCAAAGTCAACGGATCGGTCGGTTTCAATCCAAACAGTTGTGCCGAAATCAGTTTCGCTCCAATCAATGCGGCTGGAACACCAATGACCAGTCCCGCTAAAACGAGATAGAGCGTCTCGCGCAGGATCATCCAGGCGATGTTGCCGCCACGCGCGCCGAGAGCCATGCGGATGCCAATCTCATTCGTGCGACGCGCTACGCCGTGGGCCATCACCCCGTACAAACCAATGCACGCGAGGATCAATGCGAGCACACCAAAGAAGCTCACGAGTCGCGCGATCAAACGCTCGGTGTTCAGGTTGCTGTAAAGTTGTTCTTCCAACGTCGTGACGTCGAACATTGGCAGCTTGTCGTCTATTTGAGTGATCGTCTGACGCACTTGCGATGTGAGTGGCGTCGGATCGGAGAGCGTCCGAATGAGGAGGGTGACGGAATAAGCAGACTGATCCGGGAGTTGCAGGATTGGTCGATAAACTGTTGGTTCGGGCTGCGCGCGCGCGTCGTCGTCCTTGATGTCGCCGATGACGCCGATTATCTCGAGTGGCGCTCCGTTGTCAGTTTCATCATCAAACGTGAACTGGCGTCCAATCGGATTTTGATCTTTGAAGAAACGCTCCGCGAAGGCTGAATTGATCACTGCAACTCGTGAGGACGATGCAGTGTCGCGAATTCCAATTTCGCGGCCTCGCAAGAGTGGTATGCCGAGCGTCTCCGCGTATTTCGGTCCGGTAAGCATGTCCTGCACGGTCAGATCTTCACCGGGCGCGGGCGTGTATCCTGACAAAACGATACTACTGGTTCTTCGCGATCCACTCATCGGGGCGTAGGTTGCCATCGAGACGGTTTGGACCTGCGGGACTGAGCCTAATCGCTCGATCAATTGTTGGTAGAGAGTTGCGAGCTCGGCTGGTTTGTAACCGGCCAAACGTGGATCTATCCCGACCAACATAACGTTTTCTCGATCGAACCCAACCTGCTCTTCCTGAAGCTTCAGCAGGCTGCGCCCGAACAATCCCGCCCCGGTGAGCAGGACCATTGAAAGTCCGACCTGCATCACGACCATGAGCGACGACCAGTTGAGACGCAGGAAACCGCTTGTCATCCGGTTCTTTTCTTTCATCGCTGATGAAAGATTTGTTCTACTGGCCTGGATCGCCGGAACAAGACCAAAAACAACACCAGCAAGTATTGAAATGCCCACGGTGAAGGCCAGCACGCGAACGTCGGGATACGTATCCAGTGGGGCGTCTTTTGCGACCAGATTAACCAGCAAGGTGACGCCCCATTGGGCCAGCAACACACCACACACACCACCAATAATTGCCAGCAACATGCTCTCGGTGAGCAGTTGGCGAATGATTCTCCGGCGTGTTGCGCCGAGTGCCATGCGTAAAGACATCTCAGATCTGCGCGACGCAGCTCGTGACAGCAGCAGGCTACCGACGTTTGCACACGCAATCAGCAGGACAATGCCGACAATCGCCATCAACATCTTTAATGCCGTCGAATACTCACGGCGCAGTCCGGAAATGCCACCCTTACCTTCGACAAGTGTGACGTAAGTGTTTTGAATGGCCTTTTGTCGCTCTTCGGTGAGTTCGTTGCCGGCTTCGTCAGTGAGAAATTGTCTCAATGACATGTTTATATTGGCCTGCGCCTGCTCGAGATTTACCTCGGGCTTAAGACGGCCAACGATCGTCAGCCAGTAAACCTGCCGCTCGGTTAGGAATGATTCGCGTAACTCGACTTGCGGGTGAAACGAGAGTGGCAACCAGAAATCTGGCGGGCGCCGTACACGCACGCCGAAAAATTCGGGTGGCGTGATGCCAACCACAGTGAAGGTGGTGCCGTTGATACTGAAAGCTTTCCCAACTACACCCGGATCGCTATTCAGTTTCTTTTCCCAGTAGCGGTAACTGATGACGGCAGCGGGCTGAGCGGCAGAATTATCATCCTCAGGCGTCAGCACACGTCCGCGCATCGCTCGCACGCCAAGCAGTGAAAAATAATTACCGGTAACGAGGTGACCCTGTGCACGTACTGCCGCGTTAGCTTGCGTATTGGTTTCGCGTACACTTATCCGGGCTTCACCGCTGCGAATCGCGGCGATTTCCTGAAAGGATTGGTTGTGGTCCCGCAAGTATTCGTAAGATGCATACGAGAAGCGCCACCATTCACCTGACGGCGTTGAATCCTGCGTAGAGGTTCCCTCGCCGGTTTTGTTGGTGAAGATCACTAACTGTTCCGGTCGTTCAACCGGAAGCGCTTTCAACATCACGGCATTGACGAGCGTGAAGATTGCGGTATTGGCGCCAATTCCCAGCGCGAGCGTCAGCACTGCAATCGCGGCAAACGCCTTCCGCTTCAACAACCCTCTGATTCCGTAGCGAATGTCTTTGAATAGTGTGTCCATGATCTAAAATCCCATCCACAGATTTCACAGATTATTTTCTGCCTAATCTTGGATTGCCTTTTATTCGTACCTGAGCGCTACCAACGGATCGACCTTCGTTGCGCGCCGTGCCGGCAGGTAGCAGGCGATGAACGCAGCCACCAGCAAACACAAAGAGACGACGCTGAACGTCAGCAAATCCGTCGGTTGCACACCCACCAGCAAGTTCGCAATGAAGCGCGTGAGTACCCACGAACCAGCCAAACCAATCACGATTCCGAGCAGCGCGAGCTTCATCCCGTGTTTCACCACGAGCTTCAGAACATCAGCCGTTCGCGCCCCGAGCGCCATGCGAATGCCAATCTCCTGCGTGCGTTGCGTGAC